>JAEWZA010000466.1 GCA_023395575.1 Bacillota bacterium | reverse complement strand
GTCTAAAGGGTATGAAATGTTGGTGTGGGTTGGATATGGCGTATATAAAAGACATAATTGCATATGTACAATGCTTTTATGATGAAGATAGTAATAAATTTATTGTTTATCCTCATCTATTTACACCAAAGGAAACTTTATTAGACAGAGCTGAAAGAGATAATGTTAGATATGATTTATATGCTAAAAAGGGTAATTTACATTTATTAAACGGTTATTATGTAGATAATGAAGAGTTATTTAATTATATTGATGATATAAATTCTAAATATGTTTTTGATACTCAGGAAATAGCATTTGATAGATGGGGAAGCGGAGACATTAGAAGTAGATTAGAAAAGAAATACACGATATTTCCTTTTGGTCAGGGGTATAAAGATATGAGTCCTGCAATTAGGGACTTTGAAATAATGATGCTAGATAAAAGGTTGGTGATTGCTAACAATTCACTTTTAACTTGGATGGCAAGCAATGTAGTTGCCACTGAAGACCCAGCAGGTAATATTAAATACGACAAATCCAAAGCAAAAAATAAAATAGACGGCGTGATTGCTATGTTAATGGCACTAAGTAGGGCAATCTATAACAATGATGGCAACAGTTATGACCCTATATCAGCATTGGACAACCTAAAAGCATATTAAAGAGGTGAATATATGAACAAATCCAAGTCAAAATTAGCTTTTGTAAAGGCTAAAATTAAGGCAAAATTTAATAAAGTAATTAATATTAAGGCTAATAATGTGGCTGATTTGCTTACAATACTAGCCTTTTTTATTGTATTTTTAACTACATATACCCTAAATAAATCTATAGGTATGTACGTTTTAGCAACACAATTACTGATATTAAGCTACTTTGTAGCTAGGAAGTGAGGTGAAAAGTAATTGTTTTGGGATAAAAAACAAGAAAATCGTATGACTTACAGTGATTTAAGTCAGTATAGTTGGAGTACTAATCTAGGAGCAACAAGTATAGGTGATATTGAATTGAAGGAACGTGTTTACCATCTATGTGTCAAGATATTGAGCGAATCAGTAGCTAAATTACCGTGTGAATTAATGTTAAAAACATCAGAAGGGAGTACTGAAGCTGAACAGCACTATTTATATGACCTTATTAAAACACGTCCAAATCCATTTATGTCTGGTATAGACTTTTTTAAATGTTTGGAAGCAAACAGACAGCATTATGGAGAGAGTGCAGCTTTTATTGCCAGAGATAATAAAAATAAGATTACAGGACTTTATCCTATCAAAATTACTAAAATGGTAATCGATAATATAGGTCTACTTAAAAGTACAAAACAAAATCCTATTTTGGTTTACTATACAGCAGGAGCAAGCAGTCAAGAATATACGTGCTTATATTCTGATATTATTCATCTTAAAGGTTTTACGTTTGACGGAATTACAAGTTTATCTGTTAGAGATAATCTACAGAGTACATTACAAACTAATAAATTAACACAGGACTATCAAGCTGATGTATTTAGTAACGGCGGTTGTAGCAAAATAGCTTTGCAAATGATGTTATCTGATATTAAAGACCCAAAGGAGATTAGTAAAATTCAAGAAAAGTTTAATACCTTATTTAGTAGTAAGGGACGAATATTTACTATTCCGGCAGGATATCAGGCAACAGCATTAAATGTAAGTTTGGCAGACAATCAGTTTATGGAACTTAAAAAATTAAATGCTCGTGATATTGCTTCAGTCTTCGGGGTTCCTTCTTATTTATTAGGTGACTTCGAGGGCTATAATAACAACTCAATCGAACAGGCAAGTTTATCTTATTTGGTCAATACCCTTCAAATACTTCTACAATCAATAGAAACAGAGCTTAATTATAAGCTATTGACAGCAAAGGAGAGGCAACAAGGTTACTATTTTGAATTTGATGAGACAGTTCTATTAAGAACTGATGCTAAGACGCAATCAGAAATTATTAACAGTTATATTCAAAATTCAGTGCTAACTCCAAATGAAGGTAGATTAAGACTTGGTATGCCAAAAAATCCAGATGGTGATGATTTGATTGCAAATAGTGGTGTACTTAAACTTAAAGACCTCTATAAAACTGCAAGTAATAACGCAAATAGCGGTCAGTAAAGGGAGGTGAGATAATTGGATAAAAAAGAAATACGAAGAATTGTTGTCGATAGTATAGAAACAAGAGCAACAGATAATGGCTGTATGGTTATAGAAGGATACATAACAAAGTTTAATACTCGTAGCCAGTTCATGGGTTTTTTTGAAACAGTAAGCCCTAACGCTTTTGATAAAACATTGGCTGATGGACATAACGTTTATGCTATGTATAATCATAATCACGATAAAATCCTAGGTGCAACAAAAACAGGAAGTCTTATATTAATCATAGATAATATTGGGTTAAGATTTAGTTTATCAATAAATCCTAATGTCAGTTATGCTAAAGATGTTTATGAGTTAGTTAAATCTGGTGATGTGGATGGCTGCTCGTTTGGTTTTATAACCAATGATGATGAATGGGCAATGCAAAGTGATGGTACAGATTTGAGAACTCTATTAGATGTAACATTAATTGAGGTTACAATTACACCTTTTCCATGTTACCTTGATAGCGAAGCAAATACTAGAAGTTATAGTAATTATAAAAATGAGCTGGAAAGCATAAAAAAACATGAGCAGGAACAAAGAGAACTTGAACTAATCGCCATTGAGATGGAACTAGATGAATAGTTCTTTTTATATCAATTTTTTAGTTAAGAAAGTGAGGATACACATATGACAGTTAAAGAAATAAGAGAAGCAATTGAATATAAAAAGGTTGAAATTAGAGGCTTTATAGATACTAAAGATGCTGAAAAAGCAAAGGTAGCTAATGAGGAGTTAAGAGGACTTAAAGATAGTCTAGCTATCGCAGAGGAATTGGAAGCAGAAGAGGTTAGAGACTTGGAGAATCAGGACAAAAATGAAAAGAGAGGTAACGATAAAATGGAAAATAGAGAAATTAACAAGGAATTAGAGTATAGAGCATTAGTAAAAGTAATGATGGGCAAGACATTAACTGATGATGAAAAGAGAGCAATTACGACCTCAAATGTTGTATCTAACAGTGGAGCAATATTACCAGAAGGCTTTATAAATCAAGTTCAAACATTGAGAAAGGGTTATAAAGCATTAAAAAATTATACCCATGTTCTGCCAGTTGTAACTAATACAGGCAAGATGCCTATTGCTACAGTAGGTGGAGAGCTTGCAGATTTGGTGGAAGATGAAGCAATGGTAAAGAGTATGCTGACAACCACTCCTGTAAACTATGCAGTTAAGGATTATGGATTGCTTAAAGCAGTAGAAAATTCAGTGCTTGAAGATTCACCTGTGTCTTTTATAGATGAAGTTGTTGCAGTAGACTTTGCAGAATCATCTGTAAATACTGAAAATAAGAAGATTGTAGCTTTGGTTAATACTAAGGCATCTGCATTAACTTTAGGAGCTAAGAAAGTCGAAGTAATACTAGAAAATGCAATATCGAAAGTAATACCATCATTAAAGAGTGGTTTGGTAATAATCACAAATGGAGAAGGCTATTCATATATTGATGGTCTTAAAGATAATACAGGCAGAAGACTTGACATAGTTACAGAAGGTACAAATGGAGAACTTTACTTTAAAGGTAAAGAAGTTATTCCAGTAGATGATACCTTACTTCCAGCAATCACAGAAGGAAAAACACAGGTATATTATCTTGTAAACCTAAAGGCACTTGCAAAGTTCTTCGACAGAAAAGGCTATGAGATTTCACGAAGTACTGAAGCTGGTTTTGTATATAATCAGGTTCTCATTAAGGTTATTGAGAGATTTGATATTAAGGATGCTGATGCAAGAGCTTGTTATAAACTGGAAGCTTAATTGATTGAGGGGACTAAAAATCCCCTCTCTTATTATTTTAGAGAGGTGGATTAAATGACATTACAAGAGGCAAAAGACTACTTAAAAATTGATTTTACAGATGATGATATGTACATACAAACCCTTGTAGATACCACACAAACTTATATTGATAAATGTTGTGGTGAAGCCTATAAAACTGAGGATAAATTAGTAAAATTGGCTACTTTGGTACAGTATAAATTGGTTAATGACTTATACGATAACAGAGGATTTATAGATAATGTTAAAAATGACAGAGTTGTAGATACAATTTTTATGACACTGAGTAATTATACTGAAACGGTGGTGTAATTATGGATATAGGACAACTAAATAAACGTATTACCATTCAAAAATTTACCACAACCGAAAATGATATGGGAGATTCTATCTCAGAATGGGCAGATTATAAAACACTATGGGCAAGTGTTAGTAACCTTCATGGGCGTGAATTTTGGCAAGCTCAACAAGTTTCATCCGAGAACACTGTTAAATTTACTATTAGATATTGTAAGGATATTGATACAACTATGCGTATTTCATTTAATGGTAAAGTCTATGACATTAAATTTATAGATAACATTAAGTATAATAATACTTTTATGGAGATACAGGGATTGGTGGTGGTATAATGGCACTTCCAAAAAGTGTAGTTAAAATAAGTAAAAAAGGTATTACATATACAAGCAATGTTGACAAAGCATCTTATACAATTAAAGAACTTACTAGGGCAGCATTAAGAGATGTTGCAAGGTATATACGATATAATATAACTGCAAAAATTAGAGAATTGGAAGGTTTAAGTAAAGGTAAAAGAGCATCTAACGCAACTGGATATTGGTTACGGAAAATTGAAGGAGACCTACAAATAGGTATTAAAGTAGGTAAAAACGATGGTACATGGTACGGTGCTCAACAAGAGCTTGGCGAAAAGAATCAGCCTAAAAGAGAATTTTTACGTGGAACAGTTATGGAAAATATCAATAAAATCCGAGAGATTGAATCTCAATATTTGTCAGCAATTGAGGACGAAAACAAGGCACTAGCATTAATTAATGAAGAGGAAGGGAGAGAGTTAGATGATAGAGATTAGACAAGTATTAAGTACATATTTAAAGACATTACATCCAAGAGTATATTTCCAAGTTGCACCTGACAATGCTATTTATCCCTATCTTATTTATGATATCCCTTCTATTTATTGCGATGGTGAAGGTGGAGAAACTGTAGTTTTAGATATTGATGGATGGGATAGTAATACAACAGGTGATACAACAGCAGTTGAAAATCTAATGTTAGCTATAAATGCTTTAGATAAAAAAGTGCTTACAACTGATAATATGTCAGTTGTTTTTTATTTAGACAATAAAATGGCACTAACAGATACGGATAAATCAATTAAAAGAAGAAAATATACATATAGTGGAAGATTAATGAGGGGGTAATAGGTATGAGTGTAACAAAGACACAGATTGAAAATGTTCAAATAGATTATGGTATTGTCTATACTAATTATGGGGAAACAGATTCGGCAAAGCTCAGCCCATGTAGAGGCGGTGGTGAGTTTAGCGTTGATAATAAGATTAGGGATATTGAATTTGATGGGAGCAATGGTAAAACAAAAGGTATGCAAGTAATTGAAGAAATCAATGCTACTCTTAAAGTTACTGTACTAGATACAAGTATTAAAACTTTAGCTTTGGCAATGCCATATGCTACGCTATCTGGAGACGGCACAGAATTATCACCATATGTTTTAACTTGCAAAAGTTCAGATATTGGGATAATTGCTGATGAAAGCTATCTTAAAAATGTAACTATGTTTGCTAAAACTTTAAAAGGTGAATATAGGAAAATTACTCTTTATAATGCATTGGTAGAAGGTAAATTTGGATTTAAAGCAGTAGCTAAAAAAGAGGGCGAAATTGAGCTAGAATTTAATGCACACTGGGATGCAACAGATGACACTAAAGATTTGTATAAGATTGAAACAGTGGCAAGTATAGCATAATAAAGTAAGTATAACTTATATATTGGACTGGGGTTAATCTCCTAGTCCTTTTATTATTGTAAAATTAGAGAGGAAAATTAGGATGAATATAAAACAGAGTATAAAACTGAGTGCAATTATAGATAAAATGGGAATTAAGATTACTAATCCAAAAGCTTCTAAGGAAGAGGTTGGAGCAGATTTAATGATACAAATTGTAAGTAAGGCTTATAAAGCAGAAAAAGAAGTATATAGTTTTATAGCAGATTTTAAGAAAATATCTGTAAAGGAAGCTGAAGATGTAGATATTATTGACTTTATTAAAGAGGTAAAAGAGGTTAGTGGATTAGGCAGTTTTTTTATATCTGCTCAGAAGTAAAACAGCCTAAATTATTAGAGATACTTAATAAAATCTATGGATATATGGTTATGAATTTAGATTTTAATATAGATTTATATATCTATGCACTAGAAAAGAATACCGAAAATGAATTGTTTGACATGTGGAAGTTACAATTTCCAAACATGGATAAAGAAACTTATATTAGTTTTGACGATTATAAAAAGAAATTAATTAATAATAGAAGAACATCAAATTTAAGTTATGAAGAAATAGAAATTGAGATGGAAAAAGTAGAAAAAGCCTTTAAGAAGGGAGGTAGACCAATTGGAACTATTTAGACTATTTGGAAGTATATTAATCAATTCTGATGATGCTGATAAATCATTATCTAAAACAGATGAAAAAGCAGAAGGAGTTGGTAATACTCTTGCAAAAGGTATAGGTACTGCTGCAAAGTGGGGAGTAGGATTAGCTACAGCAGCAACAGGAGCAATAGGTGGTATGCTTGCTATGGCTAGTAAAACAGCAGAAACAGCGGATGAAATTGATAAGTTATCCGAAAGAACAGGCATAGGAAGAGAAGAATTACAAAGATGGAAGTATGCAGCAGGGCAAAGTGGAGCTGATGTTGGAAAACTAGAAGTAGGTATAAAGAAATTATCAGATGTAATGGACGGTGCATCTAATGGTAGTAAAGCCAATATTGAGTCATTTAGCAAGCTTGGAATAAGCATAAATGACCTTAAAACAAAGTCTCAGGAAGATATATTTGGGTCTGTTATGAAAGCATTAGCTGATATGCCACAAGGTGCAGAACGTAACGCACTTGGTAATGATTTGCTTGGTAAAAGTTATACAGAAATGTTACCTCTCTTAAATGCAGGTTCTGATGGTATGCAAGACTTGAAGACTAGAGCTGATGAATTAGGTTTAGTTATGAGTGAAGCAAATGTTAAAGCAAATGTGCAATTTGGTGATAGTATGGATGATGTAAAGCAAAGTATTGGAATGGTTACAGCTAATATTTCAACATCATTTTTACCAATTGTAAATCAAGTCTTAAACTGGATGTTGGCACATATGCCAGAGATACAAAAAGTTGCAAGCACAGCATTTGATGTTTTAGGTAAGGCAATACAGTTTGTTATTGATAACTCAAATTGGTTAATACCTGTTCTAGGTGGCTTATTAGGAGCGATAGTTGCACTTAATGCTATTAATGCTTTGAATGGTCTAATGGCAGCATGGAAAGCAAGTACAATAGTCCAAACCATAGCTCAAGGTGGACTTAATGCAGTACTTGCAGCTAATCCCATTGGGATAGTAGTATTAGCAATAGGAGCGTTAGTAGCAGCTGGTATTTTACTTTATAAAAATTGGGATGTAGTTAAAGCAAAAGCTACTGAAATATTTGGGACTATAGGTAAGTTTGTTGGAGGTATAATTGATGGTATCAAAAATGGTTTTAAAAGCATGGTAAATGGTGTTATAAATGGTCTTAATTTTATGATAGGTGCTTTAAATAAACTTAAATTTACTGTTCCAGATTGGATTCCTGTAATAGGTGGACAAGGTTTTGGCTTTAATATTCCAACTATACCTAGTTTTTCAATAGGAACTAGATACTTACCTGACGATATGCTTATACAAGCACATGAGGGAGAAATGATTGTACCTAAAAATGAGAATCCTTATGCTAACAGTGGTGGTCGAACATTACCAAACGGTGGTTTTACATTAAAAATAGAAAACTTTATAAACAATAGAAAGCAAGATGTTGAAGCATTGGCTGAAGAATTAGAATTCTACATGAAACAAAAATCCACGGGAATGGGAGGTGCTTATTAATGATACCGTACTTTATTTTTAATGGGATAGATAGTAGCGAATACTTAATAATTAATAAGTTACCTTCTATTTTTAAGGCTCAAAAAGACGTTGAAAAGATAGAAGTACAGGGTAGAGATGGCTTTTTGACTCAGGATAATGGAAACTATAAGTCTATTATAAAAACAGTGGAATGTACTATAAAAGATTTAAAACAGATAGATTTCATATGTAATTGGCTTACAGGTAGTGGTGATGTTATATTTAGCAATGAATCTGATAAAAAATATAAAGCAACAATTATAAATCAAATAGAATTTAAACGAGTATTTGTAAACTTTCACAGTTTTATAATTCAATTTGATTGTCAGCCACATAAATATTCTCTAAGTAACAACAAAATTACTCTAACTACAAGTGGTACTAAAATATATAACAAAGGTGCTGATAGCAGACCTGTTATAAAAATATTCGGTACAGGTAATATAGATTTAACTGTAAATAGTAATGTAATACATTTAACTAATGTTGTTGATTATGTGGCTATAGACAGCGAATTAATGGATTGTTACAAGGATACCGTATTAAAAAATAACTATATGATTGGTGAATTTCCTGTATTGAAAAATGGAGCTAATACTATAAGTTGGACAGGTACAGTAACTAAGATAGAGGTTACGCCAAATTGGAGGTGGCTATAGTGGTATGTGTATACGAAAGTAAAGAATCAAATTTTAATAATAATGGATTAGTTGTATTGGATAGCCCTATAACTGCCATTATTACTGAAGAACTGAATGGACAGTATGAATTAGAATTAGAATATTCCTTAGATAAACGTGGAAAATGGCAATATCTATTAGAAGGTAATATTATCAAAGCTGATGGACAATTGTTTAGGATATATCACAAAACTAAAAATTTTGAGTCTATAAAAGTGAATGCAAGACATATATTTTATGATTTGCTTGACAATTTTGTTGATTCTGTAAGCCTGTATAATACAACAGGTGCAAATGCTTTATATGCCGTTTTAAATAATACTCAATATGCACATAATTTTACTAGTACGAGTGATGTCGATGGAAGTTATACAACCAGCTATCTATATCAGAATCCTGTAGAGGCTATTATGGGGAATAATGGCATTATTAATATTTGGGGTGGAGAGCTTGAAAGGGACAATTTTACTATAAGATATAAAAAATCTATAGGACAAGATAGAGGTGTATTAGTAAGTTACGGCAAAAATATTATAGGAATAGAAGAAACACTAGATATTGATGGTGTATGTACTCGTTTAATGCCAATAGGTAAAGATGGTCTAACACTCACTGGAAAATATATAGATAGCCAGTATATAAATAACTATCCACATCCCAAAATAAGAGTTGCCGAATTTAGTGATGTTGAAAGTGAATCGGCATTAAGAATAACTGCACAGCAATATATGTCTTTTAATAACATAGATATACCGACTGCAAATTATAAAGTAGATTTTATCGAGCTTAGCAAAACAGAAGAATATAAGAATTATAGCATATTAGAAACTGTTTATTTAGGTGATACGGTGACTATTAGACATAGTAAATTAAATATTAATATAAAAGCTAAAGTAATAAAAACAGTAAAGAATTGTATTACCGAGAGAATAGAAAAAATAGAATTAGGTTCATTTAAGTCAAACTTAGCTACAGGTATATCTAACTCTATCCAAACTGTAAAACAGGAGATTGTTACAGCTAAGAGTAATTTACAGACTGCAATAGATAATGCTACAACACAGATAAATTCGGCATTAGGTGGATATGTTGTGAAGAGACAAGGTGAACTGCTTATAATGGACACTGAGGATATAAATACAGCTACAAAAGTATGGAGATGGAATCAAAATGGTTTAGGATATAGTAGTACAGGGTATAATGGACAATTTGGAACAGCTATTACAGCAGATGGACATATAGTAGCAGATTTTATTGATACTGGTGTATTGGATGCAGCAATAGTTAAAACAGGTACATTAACGAGCGAAGATGGCACAATAACTGTAAATCTGGATAATAATACATTAAGTATAGGAAATAAGCTGATATTTGATGGTGTAAATCTGACATTAGGTACAGGAGTAACATTAAATTGGAGTCAAATTAATGGAGCTGAGAGTGCTGTAACTACTATTACGAATAATACACTTACTACTACTAATGTAATTGCTCAAAATTTAAAAGTTAATAGTGCTAACATAAACGGAACGCTAACGGCAGATAAGGTTGTAGGCGGTACTCTATCAGGAGTAACTTTTAAAACAAGCTCATCTATAAGCGATAGCCGAACTGAAATAGTACCAAACGGTTATTATGCAGAAATTAAACAGTATGATACAGATAATACTAATAGGTTAACAATCAGAACAGATGATAATGGTGGCTCAATCAGATTTTACAATGGAGATGGAATACTTGCAAATAGTATAGTTTTTTCTTACGATGGACTTCTTATAAACGCAACAAATGACAATAAAATATATATTGGAAATCCTTCTGTTACAACTAAAACATATGGGACATTTGATACAAGTGGTTCATCTTTTATAACTATAGGTGGAAGCTCTAGTTCTATGGGATTTTTTGGTACAACACCAACATCTCAACAATCTGCAAGCTTACTAGAAAGTACAGCAACATTAACAAATGTTATTAGTAAAGTAAATGGTCTTATAAATCAGTTGTCCAATTATGGATTGATTAGGATATCTTAATTTAAATATACAATTTAATGAAAACAAGCATAAAAAGGTAGAGTTATTATTTGCTCTATCTTTTTTAGCTAAAAATGGGGGCATAGCATGGAAAATAGATACAAATTACAATATGATATTAAGCTGAAAAATATAATAAATATCACCTTTAAACAGGGAGATATAGATACTAGTATTTTGGATTTAACTCTTTTAGATAATGGACAGCCAGTAGATGTAACAGGCGAGATTATAGAGTTTAGATTCTTAAAGCCAGATAATAAAATAGTATTTCAGGATGCTTCGGCAGGAGTTAATATACTAGATTCAATAAACGGTAACATAGAGTGTATATTAAAAGCACAGACTTTAGCAGCAGTGGGAGATGTAACATGCGAAATACATAGAGTAAAAGATGGTAAAACATTAACGACACAAAGCTTTAAATTTACTGTAGAACAAAGTATTAGTGGAGATGGCATATTAAGCGAAAATTACATATCTACAATTGATGGAATGTTAATTGCGATGCAACAAGCCGAAGCAATAAGAGTAACTAATGAATTAGACAGGATTGCATTATATAACGAAGTAAATACAAAATTAACTAATGGTGAGCTTAAGGGTGAGAAGGGATATAAAGGTGACACAGGAGAGCAAGGAGTACAAGGTATACAGGGAGAAACAGGAGCAGTACCAAATATACAAATAGGTACTGTAACAACTTTATCTGCTGGTAGTAATGCTACAGTAATTAGACAAGTAGGAAGTACAGACGAAAATCCAATTTTTAATTTTGGCATACCTAAAGGATTAGACGGACTTGGTGCTGGTGATATGGTAAAAGTTGACTATGATAGTAATAATGACGGTAAGGTTAACAGTGCAGATTTAGCAGACATTGCTATTATTGCTAATGACTCAAGCAAATTAGGAAGTCAAGTTCCTGCTTATTATGCTAAACAAGCGGATTTATCTGCACATTTATTTGGACTTATATCTGAAATTATAGTTACAACTAGAGATTTAAGCCTGTCTGGAAGTCAAATTATAAGCGGATTTACAAAGATACCTAAATACTTAGATATACATGCTACAGTGCCGTCTACACTAAAATTTAGTGTAGGAGTAGTGGCAAATAATAGCCAACGATGCATAGTCCGCACGAACGATAATCTGATGACACAAATTGATAGAGGTATTGCAATGGGGGAAACGGCAGCAAATCTTACATTGGGAGCTGTAACAGTTAATGCAGACAATACAGTTACAATTAACTGGACTTTAGCAGGTACTGGTGGAATTGGAACAGCACAAATAAGGATAATTGCACATTACCATGATTAGGAGGGAATTTTATGAGATATTGCGTAGTAAAAGGAACGACAACAGTAGTAGATGGGAATAATCCTACGGAGCTAATGCTTCAAAATGCTCTTAATGCTGGATTTACTGAATCGGAAGTGGAAATCTTAACAGAAGATGAATATAAGGTAAGGTTAGAGATAATGCAAAAACCTCCCGAGCCGACATTGGATAATAAAAATCGAGCCGATATTGATTACTTAGCTATTATGATGGGGGTGGAACTATAATGTTTGATAAAATTAAGCATTACTATGATGTGGGATTATGGAGCATAGACAGGGTTTGGAATGTAGTTGGTAAAGCTCTAACTGAGGAAGAATATAAGTTAATTACAGGCTTTGTATATCCTGCAAAACAATAATATAAAAAGCATTAGTATACCGAATGAATTAACTATTTGGTTCGAAAATTGGAGGTAGTCTAACTAGATTATTTCCTGTTTGCGTTCGTTTGATATTGTGGATGATTGGTTGTAATTTGGTGATTGGATTTACTATAGTACATGAGTAGAAAATGGATGATGCAAACTATTTACCATTTATTTACCACTAATGTAAAATAAATCTCGATATTGTTTGACACAAAACGCGTAATTGTGGTAGAATTTAGTTAAAGATGTACTACCAAATGGAGTACAAGTGTTTTACAAATAAATCTTGGGTAATAGTTTATACTATACTTGAGGTGATTTTGTGGACAAGCATGACAAAACTAAACTGACTGAAAAACAAAATACTAATCTTGATGAGGGGGGTTGCGATATGGCAGTTTTAGCAAAGCCTTCTAATATAATCACTATGTTAGATAAAAATAAGATTAAGAAATTTATGGAAGAAAGTGAAAAAAATATGGTGGATTCTGATTTTTTAAAGCAGTGTAAAGAATCCAAAGAATTATTGAGAGGAAGAAAATTTAATTCAGAAAAATAATGGACACAAATAATATTGATATTGAATTTTGTATAATTTCTTCGAATCTAAAGGATAAGTGTAACCAGTTTAATTGTGGACATTTACCAATTAATACATATTTGAAAAATCAAGCACTAGTAGATGCTATAAGTGGAAATGGAGTTACATATCTAGCAATTAACAAAGTTGATAATAGTATAGTGGCTTATTATACTGTTGCAGCATCACTGATTCCATATATTGATATTACTAATTATGGAGATGAAGAAGAGCCTTATTTTGACCATAATATACATGGTTATAGAGCTTTAGAAATTACGATGTTTGCAGTTTCTACTAAATATCAGGATAAATTTATTGAAGGTAACCTAATAAGCTCTTTAATTCTTCATCAGGCAATAGGAAATATATATGATTTGGCTACACAATCAATTGGTGCTAAATTTATTATTTTGTATTCAGTACCTGATGCTATAGAATTTTATAAAAGAAATAGATTTCAATTTTTAAAGGAATACATGATTCCAATTAAACATATCGAATCTGAAGATTGTACTCCAATGTATTTAAGACTATTAAAGTAAAGACCTTCTTAACCGAGGGTCTTTTATCATGGGTTGAAACTTTCTACAGATTACAAGTTATTTGTTATTGTACTATAATATGGTATGATATATGAGATTATTAATTCTTTTTTATGGGTGAAAAAAAGTGAAAGATAAAAAACAATATAAAGAGTTTCTTAATTCTCAGGAAGCAGATGTTTGGGTAAATATTTTTTATAAAGAATGGGTAGAACAACTTCAATTACATCAAAACGATAAAAACAATAATATTTATAAACTTTTATATTCATATACAGGTAATTTGCATTTGCCTTATAATAGATTTCTTAGAGGAAAGATTAAACCTACTAAAAAAGTTGCTAATATCTATTTGAAGGATATTGAGACAATTAAAAATGAAATTAGTAAGTTTGAGTTGAATGAAAATATTATCGTGTATAGG
>JAEWZA010000455.1 GCA_023395575.1 Bacillota bacterium | reverse complement strand
CCAATCCGATTCAATGATAATTGAAGAAAATATCCGAAAGCTTTTAAAGCAAAGAACTGAGGAAGTATGGAAAATTGCAGGTATTGATGACTTTGAACATAAGACTGAAAAATTAAAAAATGAGCTGATGAAATGTAAAAAGAAGCCGAAGGAGTTTGATGGTGAGCTTTTCAGAGAAGTAGTAGACCACGTAACATTTTTGAGTAAAGACAGAATAGTGTTTCATTTTATAAATGGAATTACGATTGAAAAGGATATGAAATGATGTTTAATTGAGGGTAGTAATGTGGAATTTAAATTCAATAGTTTACAGAAGATTAGCCGGTTGGGGGTGCCCTGACCGGTATTTTTTTGTTTTTAAGATATTTTCTGCCTTAATGATTAATTGAAAAGTGGGATTTCTCGAGGAACTAAAAAGGAAAAGTTAAAACAATGATACCATTTGCAGGAAAATATAAATATATGTAGAATAATTCCTTATAAGTAATAATAATGTGAACTGTGGTTAGTAGTAGATTCGGTTTAATAAAGCATTATGGCTATACTGGGAGGTTGGAATAGTTTACTAAATATGTTTATATGATGTTTATAATATCTTCGTGTTTGCAATAGAATGGTAATACTGAGAAATTCATAAGCCATAACGATAATTTGTAAAAAGATGTAGATTTATGGTAATGTTTTGAAATATAATATTTTTACATTATACATTAATTCATGAGGAGTTACTATGATAGAAATTCAAGACAGAGTTCGAAATTCCATAGAAAAACTAAATTTAGGACAAAACAAATTAAATGTGTTAATTGAAATTGCATTGGATCCCCATGGCCTTCCTAAGGAGACTGCATATACAATGATTCCAAGATATACAGGAGTACCTGATGACTTAAATAATCAAATGCTAATCACCGATTTAATAGCTGATAACTACATTATGCCTGTTATTGATGGTGGTTTAACTTATTTACGTGCAAATTATGAAAAGTTAAAAATTGAAAAGTCTATAGTAGAAAGGCTCTTTCAAATTAAGGATTTAGGGTTTGAAATTATTGGATATCCACATTCTCCTAAGGCTATGCAGACATTAGATGATATATTTAAAAATGAAAAGGAGGTTATATATGTTGCATTAGGCATAACGAGTTATGATGTTTTCAAGGACAATATAGAAAAGAGGGCAAAACATAGCCTTAAAACAGTCTTCTTTTTTCCTAGAAAATCTACTGTTCCTAATAATAGAATCCCACATTATAACTCTATTCTTAAGAGTTGGCGCAAATATTTAAACAATATGCAAAAGGACATTAGACAATATATTGAATTAAGGATAGCAGATATGCCTTCAGAAGCACTTTATACTACTTTATACACCAAGTCATTAACCAGAATTAATATAAGAGATTTAGGTAATGTTTCTTCAAGGAAGGGGACATTACTTTCAATAAGTAATGGAAATGCTGTATATGAAATAGTTGGGGAAATGTATAATGGCCTATTTAGAAATTCTCATCCTGATATATTGGCTCATAAACTTTCTTTTATAGCTTATTTTATACAAAAATATATTTTCACAATCTTCTTAGCCATATTAGGAGGTATATTTTTGATATTAGGAGATCCGCTGTCAACAATCTCTCATGGATTAATTATTGCGATATTTGCAAATTTAATTACTAACTGGTTAGGTAAAAAAACATGGACAAACAAAAAATTATATTAAAGGAAATAGGAGATAAGAGAGTATATTATGACAGGCAAAAGGATATTATTTCTTCTGAAAAAAATAGTAGTGTCAATAACTTAGATTATACTCGAACACTAAATGAGAATATATATGATACATGTATTGAAGTCACAACCGCATGTAATCAATTTTGTCTAAATTGCTTTTCAAATTCATCTCCTGAAATATTAGGTAAAGAACTTAGCTTCAAAGAAATTGAACAAATTATAAATGAAAGATCAGAAACCAGAGTTCGTGTTAGTATAACAGGAGGTGAGCCTTTCTTACATTCTAATATTGACAAAATAATTGAATTACCTAAAAGAAACACAAAACTTAATTTTGTTATAAATAGTAATGGTAATGTACCAATTATACAGAAACAAGTAAATTTACTCAGAGAAAATAATTGGCTTATTGCTTTATCTATACACGGAAATGAAAAGAATCATAATTTGTACGTTGGAACAAACTCATATAATACAATAATTAATAATTTAAAGTGTTTATCTGAAAAAGTTGATTTCCATATTTATTCTGTTATTAATAGATATACAACAATAGATGATATTAACCACTTATTTAATCTTAGAGAGACATATAGGGGATGTTTTCTGAGATTTATTTTACCACGTAATTTTGGTAGATATGATTGCAATTATAAAGATAGTGTTATTTCTTATTTAAAAGATAGAATTGATGATTTATCTGGAATTAAATCGAATTCATCAAATACAGAATTTATTTCCGTAAATAAAGAAATCAAACTAACAAACTAATTATTACTTAGTCAAAAATAAGTAACAATTTATTTATACTATACATATTTTTTGCTTCTATTCAATGTGTATTACTATATGTTTACTTTTTGAGTGAGGTTCGGCTAAGGCTAATAATTGGAGGTTTAGAATTTTTGCAATTATAGCGACAATGGGAAGTTTAAAAGAGGTTTTTAATCACGGTGAGATAAAAGATAACCGTAAAGAATATAACTGAGTTTAATGAATAATGGTCGATAACAAATCCATTAACAACTCAGAAGTAGCCATATTTGTAAGAATTTCTATAATAGAAAGGAATAGATTCTAATGAGTACAAGTATTAGAATTAAGGATGAGAACCCTCTAAGTAAATATATTGCATTTGTTGACATTCTAGGGTTTAAAGAAAAACTAATAAACGTTTCACAATCCGAAGCGGAAGAATTTATTAGAAATTTTTCAAGTATGCTATATAAACAATGGGAGGCTTATTCATATCAAGATGATAAACATATTAAGGGACTTATTGTTAGTGATTCTATAGTTATTTATACATTAAGTACATCGTCAAAAGCGTTAGATATGCTACTACAATTTTTAGTGGATATATACC
>JAEWZA010000372.1 GCA_023395575.1 Bacillota bacterium | reverse complement strand
GAATAACCCCACTCGTTGTCATACCATGATACTAACTTAACGAAGTTTCCGTTCAATGCGATACCAGCTTCAGCATCGAATATTGAAGTACGTGCATCGTGGATGAAGTCAGTTGAAACAACTGCATCTTCAGTGTATCCAAGGATACCCTTTAATTCATTTTCAGAAGCCTTCTTAACAGCTCCTTTGATTTCTTCGTAAGTAGCTGCTTTTTCAAGACGTACTGTTAAGTCAACAACTGAAACGTCAGCTGTTGGTACTCTGAATGCCATACCAGTTAATTTTCCGTTCAATTCTGGAATAACCTTTCCAACTGCCTTAGCAGCACCAGTTGATGATGGAATGATGTTTCCAAGGATTGATCTTCCGCCTCTCCAGTCTTTGTTTGAAGGAGCATCAACAGTCTTCTGAGTATTTGTTGCAGCGTGAACTGTAGTCATAAGACCTTCAACAATACCGAAGTTGTCATTGATTACTTTAGCTAAAGGAGCTAAGCAGTTAGTAGTACATGATGCATTTGATACAACAACCATGTCCTTAGTGTATTTATCATTGTTAACGCCCATTACGAACATTGGAGCATCAGCTGAAGGAGCACTGATAACAACCTTCTTAGCACCACCCTTTAAGTGAGCTGAAGCCTTTTCAGTAGTAGTGAATACACCTGTTGATTCAACAACGTATTCAGCTCCACATGCACCCCAAGCGATAGCAGAAGGATCTTTTTCAGCAAAGAAAGCGATTTCTTTTCCGTTTACAACTAATTTTCCACCATCTGTGCTAACTTCGCCATCAAATTTACCATGAACTGTGTCATAAGTTAACATATATTTTAGATATTCGAGATCGATGAAAGGATCATTGATTCCCTTTACTTCTACATTAGGGTTATTTACTGCAGCCCTGAAAACAAGACGTCCAATACGTCCAAAACCATTAATACCGATTTTTACTGCCATTGTTGTTACCTCCTAAAATTTTTATTAATTAATCAAGCATATTAATGCTTATCAACATAACAATTGGTTTCAATTTCCTAAACCAATGATAATTTTATATTATTTTGAAAACATAATCAATAGGATAAACGCCAAATTATTAATATTTTAACAAAGTAGTACTGTGAATTTTTCCAATAGTATTGCAGGATTATATGATAACTTCGCTTTTCTTAAACCATTAATTCCCAAATCTTGTTCTCTATTCACAAATTCAATACCATTACAATGATTTGCCAAAAACTGTTGATTTATTAAAGTATAAAGACCATTTATCATAGAATTTGCCTTTTCAACATGAATTACAACTGTATTGCTGTTTAGCATTTCACCTACTGTAAATGCTTCAGGTTTATCATCAACACGAATTAAAGCACCCTTAACATTCAAGAATTTATAATTATTTAACAATTCAAAATTCGCCTTTCTTTCAGCGATAAGACTTTCATCCTCAAGATAATTTCTTTGTATTGACCATTTTTCTAAAATATCTATGCAGTCTGATATATTTTTATCTGATATTTCTTCATACTTAAAGGTATGCAGCTTATTAAATTTATTAATATGATTTCTTTTTCCATCAAGCTTCTTCCCTTTAAGAGTAGAAAGACTCTGTACATAGTATATATAATCAAAGTTATTCCTATCCTCTTTTGCAGTAAATCTAATATCTAAATCCTCTAAAACAGAAATTTGCTGTGCTGAAACTCGGCACATGACAAATTCCCAATTATGCTGAAAGAAATAATCTCTAATGGAATATATTGCAATTTTTAGGTTTTCTACATTACTGTAGTCTCCTATCGGAAAATAGCAATAGGGTTTATCCCCTACTGAAGATATTATGCACAAAAATTCATTAATAATGCTATATCTAATTCCATAATAATCTCTCCACATAAAAAAGTTTGTAAAATTTAATTCAGATACCTGAGAATCTATTTTTTTTAAATAGTCATCAAATATTATTTTATCAAACATAGATATTTCTGATAACTTTAAAATCGTTTGCAATATAAACTCCTCCATCTACACTATCTTTTGAGCCTTTTATAGTGCATATGATAATCCACATTCACCGCCAATCTTTTCTCCTGCTCCATTTGACTGGCAATCGACCATCAATCTTTTAATAAATCCCATTAAGCAAAAAATAAGTAAAATAATTTTACTATATCTATTTTAATATACCCAATTTTATTTATTTATCACATATAAATTTTATGTAATATCAGTTTTTCAATAGGGAAATTGAGTAAATTTATTTAATTGAAAAAGTGAACTGATAAACAATAAATATAATCTTAACTATAAAGGATAAGCATTATTATAATATACAACCAATGGTAAAGTGTAGTAAGAAAAATGATTAATAAGATTTATTTTCCCAATCAAACTTAACTAAATGCCCTTGTGTTTCCAGCTCACCAAAATTTCGCTGTCTAAGAGCTTCATATACAACAACAGCTACGGAATTCGACAAATTGAGCGAGCGTATTCCCTCTTTCATTGGAATTCTAATGCAGCTTTCCTTGTTTTCTTTTAGTAATTCCTCAGGAAGTCCTGCAGTTTCCTTGCCAAAAAGTATAAAGCAGTCCTCCTCATATGTAATGTCGCTGTACTTATTTACAGCCTTTGTTGTTGAATAATATAATTTATGATTATTATGTTTTCCCATAAACGCTTCTAAACTATCGTAATATTTTATTTGTGCATCATTCCAATAGTCTAATCCGGCCCTTTTCAAATATTTATCTTCTATTGAAAATCCAAGAGGACCCACCAAATGGAGAATAGTACCTGTCGCTGCGCAAGTTCTCACAATATTTCCTGTATTTTGAGGAATTTCAGGTTCCACTAAAACGATATTTAATGACATTTATCTTCATTCCTTTCATATTTATAAGATGTCAAATAAAAAAGATGGTCTATACCATCTTTTTTATTTTATATTTAGTAATAAATGCTTCATAAATGTAATATCAAATATTTTATCAATTATGTACCATTTCTCAATTTTCAACAGACAAATCAATCTCCAAAATTTCTGTATCTGTTAAATATAGAGGGATACATATAGTTTGCATTTTTGATTGAGATATTGACAAATTTTCACCTAAAAGTAAAGAAGGAGGTGTTATTTCTATTCCTATACCTTTATTATAAAGCAATGTTGCAGCATTACCTAAAATCATATTTGTCAATTCAGATAATGCACTCTTGGATATCTCATTTAATTCATCAACTGGCATACCACCCATCATAGCTGATGCTATTTTGAACGCTGTCTGCTTTGACATGGTAAAAATTGTTTGACCTCGCATTTTACCAGTGATACCAACCATTATAACTATTGCCTCCCCTTTGTATGGAGAAGATCTAAGAAAAACCTTGCCAAGCTTCGCTTCAATACCAGCTACTTGCTGCAATACTGTTTGACTCGCCTCAATAAAAGGGTTAATGTACTCTATATTCATAACAATCCACCTTATTATATATAGTAAAAAACATAGTTGCAAAAAAAAGGCTATAAACCTATAAAATCATAATTAATTATATACAATATTCAATCATAATTCTATATGTTTTTAAAAAATTATACTTAAAAACTTCATCTCTGCGACATATTTTTTGTATTAACCGTACCATTCTTTAACTGTTTAGAGTATTACTTCTATTTCTTAGCTTTTGACCTCGATATAGCAGCCATTATATATCCAAAAAATACAGCAGCAGAAAGGCCCGCTGAAGCTGCTTTGAATCCACCTGTGAAAACACCAAGTATACCAATTCTGTCAACTTCATTGAAAACACCCTTTGCCAAGCTATATCCAAAACCAGTAAGTGGTATCGTCGCTCCAGCTCCACCTATATCAACAATTTTTTGATAAATGCCAAATGAAGCAAGTACAGCTCCTAATACTACATATAAAACTAAAATTTTGGCAGACGTGAGTTTTGTTTTATCTATAAGAAGCTGCCCTATTGCACAAATAATTCCTCCTACTATAAAAGCACTTAAATAACTCATAATTTATGTCCAAACCAGTTTTTAGAACCTTCTAATATGCTGGTTCAATCCTCCTATACTTGAAATAAACAACGAAAGATTATATATCCTTATTTTTAATCAATGCTTCTATGAATACTTACTGCATGTGCTATACCGGGAATTGATTCCTTTTGCTGTAAACTTATAGGACTCATTAACGCTCCGGTTGCAATAAATAATACTCTTTTCAAATTCCCCTTCATAATTTCCTTATAAATGTGTCCAGCAAATACTGTAGCAGAACAGCCACAACCACTTCCGCCAGCATGGGCATCCTGTTCTTCTAATTTGTAAATCATTACACCACAATCATTATACATAGCTTCAATGTTAAGTCCATTCATTTTTAAAATATCTAAACACAATTGTTTTCCAACCTTGCCTAAGTCCCCTGTAACAATTAAATCATAATACTCAGGCACAAGTCCCGTGTCTGCAAAATGCGTCAGAATAGTGTCAGCAGCAGCTGGTGCCATTGCAGCACCCATATTATTAATATCAGTTACACCCATATCATTAATTTTGCCAACAGTTACATGCTTAATGTACGGACCTGTTCCCTGAGCTGATAGCACAACTGCCCCTGAACCTGTAACAGTCCACTGGGATGTTGGAGTCCTCTGATTTCCCAGTTCTAAAGGAAATCTGAATTGCTTCTCTGCTGAGCAAAAATGGCTTGAGGTAAGACATACAACATTATCTGCAAAACCACCATCAACAAGCATACTTCCAATACTCATTGACTCTGCCATAGTCGAACATGCGCCATATAATCCGAGAAAAGGTACATTTGTCTCTCTTAACCCATAGTTTGCTGCAATACATTGATTCAACAAATCTCCAGCCAGAATATATTCGATTTTATCGTTACTAAGCCCTGAATTCTGCAAAAGCTTTGAAAAGGTTTCTCTTACCAGTTTGCTTTCTGCCTTTTCCCAGCTATCCTCTCCCCAAAGCTCATCTGGTAGTATAAAATCAAAGTCTTTTTTCAGATCCCCTTTTCCTTCCTTAGGTCCAACAATTGAAGCAGTAGCCTTAATCGTTGGTGGATTATTTAAAACAACAGTCTGCTTACCAATATGTTTTTCTGCCATAGTTGTCTCCTTAATTCAATGTGTAACAATAATTGTAAGTATGAGCTTTTACACATAGTTTGATACATAGTACTGATATTAGTATTACCCCTAGAAAAACAGTTAATCTACAGATACGATATAAAATAGTGTATTACTCCTGCTATCATAGCAGAGCATATTCCAAATACAATTACAGGTCCGGCAATTACAAACATTTTTGCTCCCATTCCCATAATATATCCCTCAGTTTTAAATTCCATTGCTGGTGATACTACTGAGTTTGCAAAACCTGTAATTGGTACAATTGAGCCTGCACCTGCAAATTTTCCAATCAAATTGTATACATTTAAAGCAGTTAGCGATGCACCTAGAAAAATCATAATTATCACGGTAATATTTGATACCGTATCTTTATCCAATCCACTTGCTTTAAGTATATTTGTTATAAATTGCCCTATATCACAAATTAGACCTCCTACAACAAATGCTTTTATCATATTAGTAAACAACTTCGAGTTTGGTGAAACACTTTTCACATGTTCTGCATACTCTTCCTTAGTAAAAACTTGTTTCATAAGAACCTCCCACGCCTATTAAGTCAAATTTTGTAAATATTTCATTGAAGCATCCTTCCATACTGATATATACGGTACTTAATATTTTTATGTTGATACTTCGCAAAAATAAAAATAAGATATAAATTAACACTTCAACTTTCCCAGTTAAAATTGTAGGTGTGGGAGACTTATCAATGGTAAGTTGGGTTAGAAATAATTGCATGAATTTGTTGGTGAATCGAAGTGAGATTGCCGAAAAACCGACACGATGTCGGTTTTAGCACACTATGAACCATGGATTGTGAATGTGTGCGACGGCTAAAAACACTGAGATGAGCCATTACTAAATTCTTGCAATTATTTTGGCAACAAACCATTGATAAATCTCGCGCACCTACAGAATTTTATATGCGAAAGTTGATTTAATATATCTTATTCTTAACAAATTAAATTTAAATTATTATAATTTATATAAAACTAATATTTCCAAATAAGTCTTTATAAAATTTCTCCATCAAGTATATAGCTGTTCTAAATCAAATACATAAACTGCCTTATTAGGGATTTCAGAAGTATCCATAATTAATAATACAATAAGAGTTATAACTCCACACAAAATTAGTATTGCTAAAGTAATCAATATAGCCTTTTTCTTTTGCAAATCCTTAATTTCAAACATTATTTTATATCCTCAATATAACTGTTAATTGTTATTTGCTATCATTTTTAGCTTGATATCGTGTAAAATTTTCTTCTCAATGCGGGATACTTGTACTTGCGAAATTCCAAGCAGCTTCGCAATCTGTACCTGTGTCTTCTCTTTAAAATACCGTAAAATTATTATTTGCCGCTCTCTAGTATCTAAGGTATCAAGAATCTGTCTTATTGCAATTTTGTCAATTAAGTCTATCTCGTTACTATTATTATCAGCATTTATTCTATCTATTAACAATATTGGTGAGTTGTCACCTTCCCCAATAGTACTGTATAAGGATTCAGGAGTACAGCCAGCTTCAAAGGCCATAACTAATTCTTCTGCAGAAACATTCATTCTTGAAGCAATTTCCGTTATTGTAGGTTCTCTACCTAGCTCCTTGCACATAATCTCTTTCGTTATTCGTGCCCTTGAAGATATCTCTTTGAGAGATCTGCTAACCTTTATTATCCCATCATCTCTGATAAATCTTTTTATTTCTCCAATTATAATAGGAACGGCATATG
>JAEWZA010000289.1 GCA_023395575.1 Bacillota bacterium | reverse complement strand
TGGTTATATTCTTGAAGCAAAAATTCCATTATCTTCTGCAGTTGCGTTGAACGGTAAAGTGCCATTTGATATACGATTTGTGGATGGAAGCGGAACACAGGTTTCCTGGAATGATATAACAAATAATCAGCATAACAATAAAGATAATATAGGGACTTTGACTCTTAGTGAAGAGTTAGGTGCAACTGAAGCGATAAAAGGCACACCTACAATTGATGGAACTAAAGATGCTATATGGGACAAAGCTAATGAAATCAGCGTTAATAAATTCGTTATTGGATCATCAGGTGCTACTGCAGTTGCAAGAACTATGTGGGATGATAATAAACTCTATGTATTTGCTACAGTAACAGATGGCAGTTTACATAAAGAAAGTACGGATGCTTACCAGCAGGATTCTCTAGAAATATTTGTTGATCAAAAAAATGATAGAACGGATGTTTACGGAAATGATGATGGTCAGTATAGAGTTAATTTCAATAATGAGCAGAGCTTTGGAAGCAATCCAGGTGGAAGTTCACTTACTTCAGCAGCAATAGTTACAGATACAGGTTATATTATAGAAGCTGCTATTGACTTGGATAAGATTAATGCAGTAGAAGGAAGTGTTCTTGGCTTTGACCTTCAAGTTAATAATTCAGACAATAGTAAGGGTACGAGAGATAGCGCTACTAGTTGGAACGATATTTCTAACAATGGCTGGTCTAGTTTAAATAAAATAGGCGCTGTCAAATTAGTATCAGCAAAAGGGACAAATCCAGACACTGGTTCTGGTACAAGTTCAGGCTCAGGTTCTGGTACAATACCAAATGATGATAAAATAAAAATCAATGGTAAGAATGATAAGTTTGCCAATATAATTTCAAAAATTGTAAAAGGCAAAAAACATACAATATTAGAGATAATAGATAAAGACATTCAAAAAATGCTCAAGGACAATATTTTGAGTATTACTATTGATGTTAAGAATGGTTCTAATGTTGTAGAAGGTAAGTTGGAAGGTATAACCTTTAAAGATCTGAAAGCAAAAAATGCTGTACTGGAAATTAATACTGAAAATGCAACCTACATTATCCCTACTTCCAAGATTGACGTTGAAAAAATAGCGTTAGCTTTGGGTTCAGATTTAAAGGATGTAACAATAAGTATTAAAATAGAAGAGTCATCTGATGAGCTAATTGCATTAGCTGAAAATAATGCTAAAAAGAATAAACATAAGCTTGTGACAAAGCCTATTGACTTTGAAATTACGGTGACTAATGGAAACAAAACTATTCATGTATCAAAATTTGACAGCTTTATTGAGAGATTGATAGCAATTCCTGATGATTTTGATCCAAAGGAAGTTGCTACAGCTGTTATTATTAATACAGATGGTAGTTTCTCTCATATTCCAACTTCAATAGTTCTTGTTAACGGTAAATATTATGCTAAAGTAAAGAGTATGACAAATAGTACATATACCGTTATAGCTAATACTAAAACTTACAGTGATGTTCAGAAGCATTGGTCAAAGGATGCAGTAAATTTAGTTACTTCAAGACTAATTATGAGCGGTACTGAGGACGAGAAATTTAATCCTAATATGAATATTAGCAGAGGTGAGTTTATAGACTCAGTTGTAAAGGCTTTAGGTCTATATAGAAATGGCACAGGAGTGGATAGCTTCGTTGATGTGACAAAAGCTTCTGCGTACTACGATTCAATAAGTATAGCTTATGAGTATGGTTTAGTATCTGGCTATGCAGACAATTCATTCAAACCTGGCAGTAAAATTACTCGCCAAGAAGCTTTAGTAATAGTTGCAAAAGCCATGAAGCTTGCGGGAATAAAAAATGATGCTAATGAAAATGATTTGAACAACACATTAAGCAGCTTTAAGGATTCTGACAAGGTAGCTAGCTGGTCAAAAATGTCTGTAGCTACTTGTATAAAGAATAATATAATATCTGGTACAAGTTCAAAAATGATTGAACCTCAAAGCAATATTACACGTGGAGAGGTAGCATCTATTATTAATAAGATTTTGAAAAACTCAGGCTTGATTTAATAGGGAGTGCTGTTTAAAACTTAAACGATTGGCTGAGGACCGTAATTAACAGTAATTACGGTTCTAAGCCTTCATCATATTTAAGCTCTAAAACCAAACCTTGTGCGAGCAAGTTGTTTATTAAAACTATGAATCCCAAAGTGTTTTGACGTTTAGGGGAGGTTAGTAGCATAATCTAAGCTATTGACCGTTAGCAATTGAATTTGCACTACAGCTTATAAATCATTAATTGAAAATTGTTCTGCTGAGCTTTTTTGTAGGCGTGGAAACTGTTAAGAAATATTCCAGACGAAGTAGATAAAATTTCATCATCAAAAGAAAAGAGCGCTGATGAAAAAAATAAGGCACTTACTCAGCTGGGAGTTGCAGCAATACCTTATATTTTGGATAAAATAGAAGCTGGTGATGCAAGCCTAAGTAATTCTATTGATAATCTTTTAGAAGGTAATTCAAAATTTGATGCTAAAAAAGAAAAAGTTACTGATTACGTAGCATGGGCTAAAGACAATAAAACGAAATTTGAGAGTATAAGGTCTTTAGTTGAAAAAGTAAGAAAGTAGGATTCTTTTTATTATCTATAATAGATATTATAATATAGATACTCTCCTTAAGTATTACAGATTTAAGAATCTGATAATAACAGGGAGAGTATTTATATTATATAAAAAAAGGTAAGCTAGAGTTAGTTCTAGAATAAATACATTATTGTAATAAACAGTATAATATGTAAATAAATATTTTTGTTTATGAAACATTTTCTTATTTTTATTCGTTTTATTAGTAAAAGGATATTAATTTGAAAGGAGTGTGAGTAAGTGCAAACAAAACTAAAGAGATCGGAAGACTATTTTTCTGAGTTGGTTAATAAATATACAGATGTTATTTACAGACTTTCGTTAACATATCTTAGAAATATATGTGATGCTGAGGATATGTGTCAAATTATATTTACAAAGATTTTTGAATTGGATAAATACTTTGTTGATTCCGAACACGAAAAAGCATGGATAATTAGGTCAACTATAAATGCTTGTAAGGATATCCTGAGAACTCCATGGAAAAGAAGATTTATCCCAATTGACAATCTTTCTTTGCCAATAAAGAGTAACGAGAACAGAGAAGTTGTAGAGCAGGTATTAAAACTTCCGGTTAAATATCGCAGTGTTATATATTTATATTATTATGAAGGCTATAGTACTATGGAAATTGCAGGCCTTCTTGGAAAAAAAGAGCCAACAATACGTACACAGCTTAAAAGAGCTAGAGAGCTGCTTAAAACAAAGCTAGGTGAGGAATGGGAAAATGACTGATTCTAAATTATTGTTTTAAGTCTTGGGTTTACCAGGTATCTATTAGCATTATTAAAAATTATGGAGGGAGAATTATGAAGAATAAATATATTAGTGGTATGAGTGAAATTAAGGCTGATGAGGAATTAAAAAACAAATTATTAAACATTAATAAAAATATAAAGCAATCTAAATATTACTTTTCAAATTGGAAAATAGCATCTGTTTTTGCAATTGCACTTATATTTGTACTGTTCTTTAACGTTTGTTTGCCAAATATGCAGAATATGCTGAATACTAATGAAGTTATAACTACACAGACACCTATTGCAAAAAAGATATTTGGAGGTTTTGTGATAACAGCCTTTGCAGCAGACAATTCATCATTTGAAGTAAAACCGAATGTGGACTTCCAAATTGGAAAGTATCAATTGACCATGAGTAGTGTACCTGGATTTCCTTTGAAAATTGAGTGCAATGATGCAGAATCTATTAAAGTAAGTATAACAGATGGCGAATTGCTGCTATGGAATTCTTCTGACGGCAAGATTGATAATAAAGGCAAAGAGTTAATAATTAATTCCGGTGATACTATATATTGGACACCACTGCAGGAGAACAGTCCAAACACTGTTGTAAGTAGTTCTACAATTAATATTATAGCTTATAAAGGTGATAAAGAAATTGGTAAAAATATAATTAAAATTGAAGCTGATGACAAAATTTCTTATATGGGCAAGTTGATTGAATAATTGAAAAAGTAAAAGGTTCGTTAAATAACGTAATCATGTAGTAGTTCTATATAAATTATAATTAGTGTTGACTAAGGTTATTGGTTTAATCTAGTCAACACTTTTTTTGATAATAAGAACTGAATATAGATGTGTAACTACATAATGGTCTTGTGAATATGATATAGGGTAACATAAAATAACCTTTATCTTGTATGATTGGAGAGATGATTAATGTATGAAGATAATGACATGAGGCCAGTTTATAGTCCTGAAATTGTAGATTGGTGTGATGATGGTGAATATCAGAATTCTTATTCGGATGATTATGATGATTATGATGATTATGATGCCGGTACTCGTGAACCAATTATAATTATTCCGTGTCCACCGTTGCCAGGTTGTTCTCCGCAGCAATGCAGACCATGTCCGCCAAGTCAATGTAGGCCATGCCCGCCAAGCCAATGTAGGCCATGCCCGCCAAGCCAGTGCAGGCCATGCCCACCAAGCCAGTGCAGGCCATGCCCACCAAGCCAATGCAGGCCATGTCCGCCAAGCCAGTGCAGGCCATGCCCACCAAGTCAGTGTAGGCCATGTCCGCCAAGCCAGTGCCTGCCAAATTGTGCTCCATAAAGCATTATTAAATAATTAAGTGCTTAAATGTATATATAATATAGAGCAGCTTTATAAATATATTTTAACTTAACAAATAGTACTGATTTTTTACAACGAATGGTTCAAGAATTTATGAAATAAACATAAGATTAGTTATGAGAACATGAGAGTGAAAAGGGTTTAATGAGAACTTTTTTCACTCTCTAAATAATTATTGGGGGGAGATAACTTGTATTATAGACTGAATGATAACTGTCGATTGGTAAAAGGAGCTTGTAGAGGTGCAATATATGATTTTCAATCTGGAAAGGTTTTTTCAATTAACCCTGATGCGCTACAATTATTAGAGAAATGTGAAACAAGACCTATCGACGAAGTAATTGATATTAAGTTGCCGGATAATAAAATTGTGTTGGAATTCATAGATCAATTAACATATAAGGGACTGGGAGCTATCTACATTATTAAACCTGAAGAGAAATCAATGAAGGATATAGAAGATGAAGAACAGAAGCTATCTTTTTTATGGCTTGAGCTTACTTCAAAGTGCAATAATAAGTGCCTGCATTGTTATAGCTCTAGTGATGCCTGCAGAAATGATGATAAAGTAACCCATGAACGATGGATGTCTTTGATTAGTGAAGCTCGCAAAGAAGGAGCTA
Source organism: Bacillota bacterium (assembly GCA_023395575.1). GTDB lineage: Bacteria > Bacillota > Clostridia > Acetivibrionales > DSM-1351 > Ruminiclostridium. The sequence goes on along the minus strand of JAEWZA010000289.1, from coordinate 2,619 downwards.
CCTCAATACAGCTTATTGGTGGAGAACCTCTGCTTTATCCGAAGTGGAAGGAGCTTGTGGTTAAGGCAAATGAAGAAGGTTATGAGTTCATTGAAATATTTACAAATGCTACTCTGATTGACCAATCCTGTATAGATTTTTTTAAGCAGCAAAATGTGAATATTGCAACAACCATTTACGCTGATAATGCTGAGGTGCATGATCAAGTAACATTACATTCAGGTAGTTTTAATAAAACGATGGATGCCGTCAGAAAAATTTTAGATGATGGTATTCCAATACGTATTGCTTCAATAATTATGAAAACAAACGAAAATGAAGCTGATAATATATTGAATTTATTAGAAGATTTGGGCGTTCCAACTACTAAGCTAGATGTAGTTCGTCCTACGGGAAGAGGCGATGATGAGAAGCTTCTGCCTACTAAATATAAAAATCCGCAAATAAGACCTCCATTCTATACAAGTGCTGAGGAATTTCGGAATGCGCATAAACAACATAGCTGCTTAGCTGGGAAAATAGCAGTGACATCAACAGGAGACGTATTCCCTTGTATATTTGCTCGAAATGAAATTTGTGGAAACATACTTGATTCTTCATTAAGTGAAATACTTAACGGGTCTGACCTTCAGAAGTGTTGGAATACAACAAAGGATGAAGTAAAAAAATGTAAGGATTGTGAATACCGATATGCCTGCTATGATTGCAGACCTATTGCTCAGTCAAATGATTGCAATAAGGACTGGTATGCTTGCACAGTAGAATGTGCATATAATCCGTATACAGGGATATGGCAAGATGAGGATACAGTTGAGTGATTAAACTTTTCAGCATTGTAGACAACAAATATTGTAAAACAATCTATTACTTTCAGTGAAATATATGGTATAATTAATTAACTCAATTTTTAAGGAAGTTAGTCGAGCCCGTACAATTTCTGTCAAAGAATGTATATTTCCTTGATTTCTTGCACGAAATTTGTGCGTATTTTTAGGATTGCATTTGAGAAAATTGAGAAAAAACTATATAGGGTGATTATAATGAAAAGAATTGTATTAACCATAGCAGTAATGGTTGTAGTAATTTTCGGTTTGATAATGATTCCACCAATTGCAATGGACTTACAAATTCCAGCGAAAGTTCTCAATGAATCATCACAGAGTTTATCGGATGAGCAATTGGGTACATATTCAAATGGTAAAATTAGCACACAAGAAAACGTAAATGGTACAAAAGAAACCGCAGGAAAAGTTAAATCTAAATTGCCTGCACTGACTATGGCAGTTGGTAATGCATCAGGTAGAAAAGGAAGTACTGTTTCTATTCCAGTAAACTTTAAAAATGTTTCAAAAGTTGGTAATATAGGAACTTGTAATTTTTATTTAGAGTATGATACAAAGGTACTTAAAGCAGAAGCAATTACTGCTGGAAAAATAGTTGCTAATCCTAACGTAAACTTTTCTAGTTCGATTGATGCAAAGAATGGTAAAATAAGCATATTATTTCTTGATGACACAGTTGGAAATGAGTTAGTTAAGAAAGATGGTACATTTGCAACAGTAACTTTTAAAATAATTGGTTCAAGCGGAACATCCAAAATTAAATTTTTAGATGGTGGAGCTGTTGGAGATGGTAAAATGGAGAAGATAGGCAATGTAACTCGTACTGATGGTGTTATTAAAGTCAAATAGATACATGAGGCTAGAATAAATGCTTAAAGTTAAATAGATATTTGAAGTTCATAATACTTGAAGTATATAATTACATATAATGATAATTTAGTCAGTCTTTTAACCAAAACAGTAAAAGCCGGCTTATAAGTGTGTTTTGCTTATAAGTCGGCTTAAAATAATAATTCGATTAAGATTAGTTTATGAGTATGTTTGGACAAAAACGTCTTGAAATATTTTCATTTATAAGGAGTTTAAAAGAAATTATCACTTGAAAGACGGCTTGAAGACAGTATATCTTAAAGTCAAACTTTGTTAAGAAATAAAGAGAAAAAATAAATAAAAATAGTATAATAATAAATTAGAAATTTGTATAATACAAGTAAACAATAAAATTATGCAAAGCAAGAAGTATATTTACCACAATACAGAAGGAGTTACAACATGTTAAATGCAATAGTAGTAGGCTGCGGCGGATTTATAGGTGCTGCCTCAAGATATTTGCTCTCATTATTAATTAATAGATATAATCTAAATACTTTTCCTGTCTCTACACTTATAATTAATATATTTGGTTCATTTTTGATAGGTCTGTTAGTTGAAATACTAGCTGTTCAAAATTCCAATAATAAGAAATTACTGTTATTTTTAACTACAGGTATATTAGGTGGGTTTACCACTTTCTCAACCTTTAGTCTTGAGACAATAAACCTTTATCAAAATGGAAATACATTTCTTGCAATTCTAAATATTGTTTTAAGCATTGTATTTTGCTTAGCAGGTGCAGTATTAGGTAAGGCTCTTGCAAGGGTGATAATTGCGTAATAATACACGATTAATTATAAATGCTAAATTTTCTGTTTGAAGAATAGCAATGTTAGGGGTTAGTATGCTTCAAGCCTTCTTTGTTTTCTAAGCTCTCTGCGTTTTTCACCAGCTTCCCATTCAA
>JAEWZA010000281.1 GCA_023395575.1 Bacillota bacterium | reverse complement strand
GAATCGCCTTCTTCTAAAATCAACTCATGTCCATTTATTATTATTTGAACTGTTCCTTCAAGAACATAATTAAATTCTTGGCCTTGGTGTGAATTAAAACTTATCTCGGTGGCATCTGACGCAGCAGGTACAGTTACAATAAATGGTTCGGCTTTTTTTGCAATAAAATTATTAGCCAGACTATGATATTTATAATCTTCTCTTCTTTCTACGCTGGTACCTTTTCCTCTTCTTACTACTTGATATGTGTGCAGTTTTGGAGCGTCACCAGTGAGTATAGCAGATAGCTCCACCTTGAACTTATTAGCTATTTGATAAAGAAAACTAACTGGTATATCCGTATCTCCACTTTCATATGCTCTATAAGTTTCTTCGGGGATTTTAAGTTCAGTGGCAAGAGTCTGAATGGATATTTCGGATATTTCTCTCAAGTCTTTAATTCTTGATGCGATTAGTTTTATTTGTTCAGACATATAACTATCACCTTCCTATATTTAAGTATTTATTTTTTCTTTACTGAAAAATTCAGTATCACTATGACTTTAATTAAATGAAATAATATACAGCTTTATTTAACCTGAAGGTGTATAAAAATCTGTACATATATTCGAAGCATATAATATCATATAAAAATAGAGAGTGTAAAGCTTGTAAATAACCTTTTTAAGTAATTGTTTTAACGATTTCAACCTAAATTTTGCTACTTAAATTATAAATAGCATTAAACAATAAAAATTACTTTTTGCATCACACGAAAAGCAATAAAAAAATTCAAAAAAATATATAAAATTACATAAATTCTATGGTGTTTAAAATATTATAGAAATTATTAACAAGATATGTTAATATATAATATGGAATAAATTTACTTGGGTGATGGGGGCGAAATAGTTATGTCTATTAGCAAAAAAATACTTATTATTGTTTTAGGTGGCATATTAATAACATGTTTTGGAACAGCGGGGCATTTATTTTGGAATTTTCCTCTTTTTATATTTCCTATTATTTGTTGGATTTTTATTATTCTAATTGGATTATTTTTGACTTTTTCAATTAGTAGACCTTTAAAGATTATTGGAAAAGTTGTTGAAAGAACTGCAAATTTTGATTTGTCTCATGACAAAACATATAATAAAGTCAAAAATAGAAAAGATGAAATAGGATTTTTGGCAAAAAACTTGTCATTGGCAAGAGTTGCTTTAAGAGATATTTTAGGATTGATGCAGGAAACCTCAAAGCAATTAACAGATAATACTCAAGAAGTTGAAAATATGACGCTTCACTTAAAGGAGCAAACAGATAATACTTTGATGACAACAGAGCATATTTCTGCTTCTATGCAGCAATCAGCAACAACAACATATCAAATAAGTAATAACACACAGGAGATAATGCAAAATATCAACCTTATATCACAAAATTCTCAAAAGGGAGCTAATCAAGCTAGCTCAATAAGTGAGCATGCTAGTGAATTGAAGGAAAGCGCAGTGTTGTCCGCACAAAATGCTAACAATATATATTTTGATGTAAAGCAGCAGATGAAAACGGCTATGGAGCAAGCAGCAGGGGTTTCACAGATAGAATTACTTGCACAGGCTATTCTACAGATTACAGAGCAGACTAATTTACTGTCTTTAAATGCAGCAATTGAAGCAGCAAGAGCAGGAGAAGCTGGCAAGGGTTTTGCAGTTGTAGCGGACGAAATTCGAAAGCTTGCTGATCAATCTTCAAAGACTGCAACAGATATAAAAAGAGTGGTTCAGACTGTCAATGAGTCAGTGGGTGCACTAACAGAGAGTGCAGGAGTTTTGTTGGACTTTATGGACAAGGAAATTCTTAGCGATTATCAAAAATTAATCGAGACTATAGAACAATATTATACGGATTCCAATTTATTTAGTAAAATGATGAACGAATTTAATGATTCATCAAAAGCAATGAATCAGTCAATTTCTATTATCGTCAATGCACTTGAACAGGTTTCAACAAGCGTTAATGAAAGCGCAAATGGTGTTTCATCAATATCAATAAAAACAGCTGAAGTAGCAGGAAAAGTTACAGATGTTAAAAATTCGACGCAAAATAATTTGATTTCATCAAAAAAATTGGAGGATCAAGTTTCAAAGTTTACTCTCTAAATTATGAAAAGTAAACAAAATAAATTAAATTTAATAATGAAAAATGAGTCTTTATTATTATTGTTATAATGTCGAATTTATAATAAAATAATATTATTATAAGGTAATTTCTGGTTGTTAAGATTATAGTAGTAATATTCTAAATAAATTTACATTATATATGATGTGAATTTATTTATCAAAAGTAGGTGTTATTATATGAAATATGACTATGTAAAAGTTACCGAAGACATTATAGGAAGTTTTTTAGGAAATGATGTATATTCAGTTGTTGGTAACATGATAGTGCCTGAAGATACATTGGTTACAGAGTATATACTAAAAAAGCTAATAAGCTTTGGAATTGAAAAGGTATATACTTATAGAATTAACACCATTCATGGAGATGAGTATTTAAATAGTACTGACATTAATAATGAACAGAAAAAGTACATTGCTAATGTTAATAAAGCAAAGGAGTTGCTGCAAAATTTAGCTTCTGGAAAGAAATTGGATTTTGGTGTGGCTGAGGAAATTTCTGAAAATATCTATAGCAAGATTAATGATAGTAGTACTCTTATGGATTGTGTTAATTCAGTAAAAATTGCTGATGAATATACATATTCCCATATGGTTAACGTATCTGTATATGCTATGCTTTTAGCGAAATGGATGGGATTAAGTAAAAATCAGGTTCAAGATGTGGTAATGGCAGGAATTCTTCATGATGTTGGGAAATCACGGATTCCAATAGATATTTTAAACAAAAAAGGCTCGTTAAATGAAGCTGAATTTGAAATAATGAAAAAACATACGATTTATGGTTTTGAAATTATTAAAAATAATAAAGAAATCAATATGAATGTTAAAAGAGCTGTAGTAATGCACCATGAAAAAGAGGATGGTTCTGGATATCCATTTGGAATTAAGGGCAATCAGAAAAATATATATGCAAAAATTCTTACCGTAGCTGACATTTTTGATGCAATAACTTCTAATCGTGTTTATAGTAAAAGACAGACTCCATTTGAAGCTTTCAAGGAGCTTGAACGCATTGGATATGAAGTTGTTGATCCTAAAGTAATGATGGCTATGCTAAGTAATATGCCTAGCTATTATGTGGGATCAAAAGTCAGAATGCAAAATGGCGAAGTTGGGGAGATTGTATACGTTCCTTATCAGTGTGCATATGCTCCAATCATAAAAGTAGATGAAAAGTTTTATGATTTTTCACATGAGAAAGAGGCATTAATATCCGAATTTCTATAATGTTTTGTTAAAGGCTAAAAACAGCTAAGCTTTTGCAACTGGATTGTAGCTGGTTAATTTGATAAAAGTATATCAATGAAGGTGCTTACAGCCTTTGATAACACAACATTTTTCATCTTAACAATCCCAATTTCTCTAGTTGGAAGGGATTCTTTGAGTTGAATTTCAAACAGTTCTCCATTATCTATCAAATCTAATGCACTTTCTCTTAGTACGTATGCTATTCCAGTACCTATTTTTGCAAATTCAACAAGCAATTCAAGGCTTTCAAGCTCTATTTCTGGAGAGCAGACAAGTTTATGATTGCTGAAAAAGGCATCAATACTCTTTCGTGTTGAACTATCTGACTGAAGCATTACAAGAGGATATTTAATTAATTCTTGTAATTCAATTTCTCTGTTTTGAAGCTGGGCAAACTTACTTGAAGCTACAAAAATATCATTTACGCTAATAAAAGGAGTAGATGTAAATACTTCTTTTTTTACTGGAAGTGTAGAAATAGCTATATCAACAAGACCACTTTTCAAAACGTCCAACAATTGGGGTGTAGTTCTGTTAATAACTTTAATTGCAACCTTTGGATACAATCTACCAAACTTTTCGATATATGGCATTATAAAATACTTACAAATGGAGTCGCTTACACCTATTCTGATTTCTCCAGCACGAAGTCCTTCTATTTCTTGAAGCTTGCCCTCTGCAGCTTTTAAGAAGTTAAATGCTTGGGAAGCATAGCTAAATAGCAATTCACCCTCTGATGTGAGCTGTATACTTCTAGATTTTCTGTAGAATAAATTTACTCCTAATTGATTTTCTAGGCTTTTAATTGACTGACTTACGGCTGATTGGGTTATAAATAGCTTATGAGCAGCGGTTGAAAAGCTTTTCTCTTGTGCACAATAATAAAATATTTTGTATAACTCAAAGTTAATATCCATAAGTACTCCTAATGTAACATATTAAATATATTAATTTTACTAATATATTTTATCATACTATAATTAAATGTAAAGAAACAAAACCATTATCGGCATAAGCTTTGGAATTACATAAAGTTTTAATATAAAATTATCAAATATTAGGGAGGTGTCAAGTCTGTGTTATTTTATTTTGTATAAATAAGATACATGGACAATAATTTATGGGCAATGTTAAGAGGTTATTTGTTGAGAAGAAACAACCATATGATGTTGAAGCACAGGGACTTTTATCTGATTTAAAAGGAACTTTAGGAATTAATGGACTAGAGTCTGTAAAAATAGTAAATAGGTATGATATAGAAGGAATAAGTGATAATGAATACATGATGGCTAGAAATACTATTTTTTCTGAGCCACCTGTGGATTTTGCTTATGATGAGGAATATAAGATTGCTGAGGGGAGCAAGGCTTTTGCAGTTGAATATTTGCCAGGGCAATACGATCAGAGAGCTGATTCGGCTGCTCAATGTATTCAACTGTTAACTCAAGGCGAAAGACCTGAAATAAAAGCTGCTAGAGTAATTGTACTGGAGGGTTTAATTTCAGAGGATGAATTTTCTGCTGTAAAAAAGTACTATATAAATCCTGTTGAAAGTAAGGAAGCAAAGCTGGAAAAGCCTAATACATTAAAAACAGAGGTTGAGCAGCCAGAGGATGTTGCCACAATTGAGGGCTTTATAGCTATGAAGGAAGAACAACTCTTAGAGCTACTCAAGAAAATGGGCTTTGCAATGTCTTTTGATGATATAGTTTTTTGCCAAGAATATTTTAAAAGCACTGAAAAACGTAATCCATCAGTAACTGAAATGAGAATGATTGATACTTACTGGTCAGACCATTGCAGACATACTACTTTCTTAACCTGTATTGACAGTGTGAAGTTTGAAGAAGGTAAGTACTCGGATATAATTAAGGATACCTTTAATGACTATAAGGCTACAAGAGAAGATATTTATAGGGGTCGTGATGATAAAGATGTATGTCTTATGGATGTGGCACTTTTAGCAATGAAAGCACTTAAGAAACAGGGTAAGCTAGAAGATTTGGACTTATCAGATGAGATAAATGCATGCAGTATAGTTGTTAATGCAGATATAAACGGCAAGAATGAAGAATGGCTTGTTATGTTTAAAAATGAAACACACAATCATCCTACAGAAATAGAACCTTTTGGTGGAGCTGCTACTTGCTTAGGCGGTGCAATAAGAGACCCATTGTCAGGTAGAGTATATGTTTATCAGGCAATGCGAGTTACAGGAAGCGGAGATCCAAGAACAAAGCTAGAGGATACAATTCCAGGTAAGCTTCCACAGAAAAAAATAACTACAGGAGCAGCTGCAGGCTATAGTTCATACGGTAATCAGATAGGACTTGCGACAGGTCAGGTTGCTGAGATATATAATGAAGGCTATGTTGCTAAGAGAATGGAAATCGGTGCTGTAATTGGTGCTGCACCTAGAAAAAATGTAGTTCGTATGGTTCCACAAGCAGGAGACAAGATTATATTACTAGGTGGAAGAACTGGAAGAGATGGCTGTGGAGGAGCTACTGGTTCATCAAAAGCTCATACTGAAGAATCACTGGTTAGCTGTGGTGCAGAGGTTCAGAAGGGTAATCCACCAACTGAGAGAAAGATTCAGCGTCTATTTAGAAATGCTGATGCAAGCACTTTAATAAAGAGATGTAACGATTTTGGTGCAGGTGGAGTATCCGTTGCAATTGGAGAATTGGCAGATGGTCTAGAAATAAACCTTGATGTAGTTCCAAAGAAATATGAGGGTCTTGATGGAACAGAACTAGCTATATCAGAATCACAAGAGCGTATGGCAGTTGTTGTTGTTGAAAAGGACGTTGAGAAATTTATTAATTTTGCATCACAGGAGAATCTTGAAGCAATTGTAGTTGCTGAGGTAACAGAAGCAGCTAGACTGAAGATGACCTGGAGAGGCAAAAAAATAGTTGATTTAAGCCGTGAGTTTCTGAATTCAAATGGAGCAAAACAGAGAATAAATATTGAGGTAACTGCTCCAAAAGAACAAACTTATTTCGATAAATTTAATGACATTAAGATTGATAATATAACAGACAAATGGATTGAAAATTTACAGAATTTAAATAGATGCAGTCAGAAGGGCCTTGTTGAGAGATTTGATTCTACAATCGGGGCAAATACTGTTCTAATGCCATTTGGCGGAAAAACTCAGTTAACACCAGCAGAGGGTATGGCTGCTAAGCTTCCTTTAATGGAGGGAGACACCACTACAGGTACATTGATGTCATATGGCTATAATCCTAATATATCAATGTGGAGTCCATTTCATGGTGCAGTTTTCGCAGTAGTTGAGTCAATTGCAAAAATTGTAGCAATGGGTGGAGATTACAGCAAAGCAAGGCTTACTTTCCAAGAGTATTTCGAAAAGTTGGGTAAGGATGCTAAGCGTTGGGGCAAACCACTTAGTGCATTGCTTGGTGGATATTATGCGCAATTAAAATTGGGTACAGCTGCTATAGGTGGTAAGGACAGTATGTCAGGGAGCTTTATGGATTTGGATGTTCCACCAACACTGGTATCCTTTGCTGTTGACACTGTTAATGTAAACAATGTCATTTCAAATGAATTCAAAGCAGCAGATAGTAAGGTTGTAATGCTCAAGGTTGGTTTAGATAAAAATAGTTTGCCTGATTTTGATCAGCTTGACAAGGTATACAGTCATATTCACAAAATGGCAAATGAAAAAGCTATATTATCCGCAAGTTCAATAAGAGAAGGCGGTATTGCAGAAATAATCAGTAAAATGGCATTTGGTAATATGATTGGATTTAATTTTGAAAATGGTATAGACTCTGCAATGTTATTTAAGCCATACTATGGTTCAATAATACTTGAACTACCTGAAAATACTGATTTGGAAAAGGTGCTTAATGGTTTAGAATATACATTGCTTGGAACAACATCAAGTAGTGCCGAGATTAAAATAAATGGAACAGCAATTGCACTTGATATGCTAGCTCAAAAATGGCAGGAACCACTTGAAAAGGTATTCCCAACTAGAGCTAAGCAGATAAAAGAGACACCAGTAGAATATAGCTATGAAGCGAAGTCAAAGGTTAAGCCAACAGCAAAAGTAGCAAAACCTAGAATATTTATTCCGGTATTCCCAGGCACAAACTGCGAATATGATACAAGAAAAGTATTCGAAAATGCAGGCGGGATTGTTGAAACCTTAGTAATAAAAAATATGTCACATACGGACATTGAAGAATCCATCAAGGAAATGGAAAGAATTATAAACGATTCACAGATAATAATGATTCCTGGCGGCTTTAGTGCTGGTGATGAACCCGAAGGTTCAGGTAAATTTATAGCAACAGCTTTCAGAAATCCTGTTGTAAGTGAAGCGGTAATGAAACTATTAAAACAAAGAGACGGTTTAGTAATGGGTATATGTAATGGTTTCCAAGCATTAATTAAGCTAGGCCTGCTTCCTTTTGGAGAAATCAGAGATATAGATGACAATTGCCCAACCTTGACATTTAATACAATTGGACGCCATCAGTCTTGTTTAGTTAATACGAAAATAACATCAAATCTGTCACCTTGGCTAAACAATGTGAAAGTTGGAGATATTCATACAATAGCGATATCACATGGAGAAGGCCGATTTACTGCTAGTGAAGCAGTACTTAAAACATTAGAGGCTAATGGACAGATTGCTACTCAATATGTTGACCTCAATGGAAAGGCAACCTATGATATAGCATATAATCCAAATGGCTCGGTAAATGCAATTGAAGGAATTACAAGCCCTGATGGAAGAGTATTTGGTAAAATGGGCCACTCAGAGAGAATAGGTTCAAACCTTTATAGAAATGTGCCTGGTCAAAAGGATCAGAAGCTATTTGAAGCAGGTGTTGAGTATTTTGGATAAAGTTTATTGGTGTAGTAGAATTATCAGTAGTTCATGAATTGTCTTTAGTAAATTAGGAAAGCTGGATTTAATTTTTCGGCTTTCCTAATTTTTTAGAATATAATATATAATACATATAAGAGTTCTGTTTCTATCATTTGATATTGCTATCGCATCTTATATTACTAGGCTTTAAGCAGTATGTTTATACTGCGAAGTTTGAGGCAATTAAATATAAAAAAATTATTATGGAATGTTTGAAATGGAAAGCATTTATAGCTTTAATTAGCCCGGAGGTTGTTGTGATTTTAAAGTTTTATAATAATAATATAAAAAAGATAAAGGTTATATCTGCAGTTTTATCAGTAGTATACTTGCTTCTGTTGGCATATCTGACGCTTGTAAGCAAGTATTATGGCAGAGAGCTTGAACACAGCAGCATAAATATAATTCCACTTAGAACAATAATTGAGTTTTTAACCTCTGGATATAATTTGAAAACAATTACTACAAATTTGCTGGGAAATATTGCTGCTTTTATGCCAATGGGTTTTCTGCTTCCGATAGTTTTTAATAAGCTGAATAGATTACGTAAAGTGATATACATATCGTTTATTGCATCATTAATGATTGAAATTATGCAGTATATTTTAAGCGTAGGAGCAAGTGATATTGATGATGTAATACTGAACGTGCTAGGGGCTGTATTGGGATATTGGATTATGCGGTGTGTAAGACTATTTATACTGAAATTGATTTCATAGATGTAAAGATTAGTGGGTCTATTTAGAATATTGCTCAGAAGGATACGTTACCTTCGAAAGCAGCAGAGTTGATTAATTTACATTTGTGTGATAATATTATTACAGATATGTTAATAAATGTAAATATAAACTATTGTTTTTCGGAGGTGGTCATTACGAAAATTTCGTTTTCTACACTCGGTTGTCCAAACTGGAGTTGGGAAGACATGCTTTCAACTGCTAAGGATATTGGGTTTGATGGAATTGAAATCAGAGGTATTGAAAATGAGATGTATGCTCCAAGAATAAAACAATTTACTATTGAAGATATTGAGCTGACGAAGAAAAAAGTCGCCAAAATAGGTCTTGAAATTCCATGTTTATCTTCTGCTTGTTTTTTATTTGATAAAGCAAATATAGAAAAGCAATTACAAGAGGGGCTTGATTATATTGAGCTTGCTGCAAAATTAGAGACCCCATATGTTAGAGTTTTAGGGGATGCTCAGTCCAAGCCTGGCGAGGTAGATACTGACTTTGTAACTGAAAATTTAAAGAAGCTGGCAGAGCGGGCTAAATATAAAAATATAAAACTTTTAATTGAGACGAATGGTGTTTTTGCAAATTCTAAGGTTATGAAGGCACTAATAGAAACTGTCAATTCTGATAGTGTAGGTGTACTTTGGGATGTTCATCATCCAATAAGGTTTTTTAATGAATCAGTAGAGTATACTTTTGAAAATTTAAAGGATTACATTTGTTTCTTACATGTTAAGGATTCCCTGGTCATAGATGGTATTGTAAAGTATAAAATGATGGGACATGGTGATATTCCGATAAAAACAGTTATAAGGTTATTAAAGGAAAATGACTACAAGGGCTATATATCAATTGAGTGGTTAAAGAGATGGTGCATTGATTTAGAAGAGCCGGAAATAGTTTTTTCACATTTCGCTGGTTATATGAAAGGCTTAATTTAACACGTTAAGCTAATTATAATATGAAACTTGCAGGTTAAAATTATAGTACGGATTTACTTGTATTTCCTTACAAACACAACTAAATGGGTTACTCACGAGATATGTGTTGAATTAGTATTGGCTAAATTCAAACAAATATCTTAACCAAGTAACCCATTTATACTTTTGTGATTTCCAAATTATTTTTCTTATCAACACAGCAAGGCTTAAATTAATTTTCCCAGTAAAATAGCTTTAGTCATTTGATATATCATGGTATATTAGGGAAATAAATTGAGAATATATGGAATTATATGGTATTATTCTTGCAAATATATGTTTAGCAGGAGTATATAAATGAAGCGTATAATTCTATACATATTACTATTCTTTATAATTTTAGCAACTGGGTGCGTTGAGGAAAAGACACTTATTCCAAAGCGTGGAGCATCTATGTATGATGATTTATCAGTTAATTTAAGCAAAACCACAAAAACTCTTGATATTTCTATTGATTCAGGAAATTTACAAATTTATTGCTGGGATAAAAAAGTTGTTAAAATTGAAGCAAAGCATACTATTAGAGATAATAAGACAAATGAAGAATTAGAGGAATTGCTAAAAAAGTACACTATTCTATCTGAAGAAAAGGATAATAAGATTTTTTTTACAGTCGAATATGATGGCACAATAAAGAACCCTCAAGACATCTACACCGATATAAAGCTAACAGTTCCAAAACAAATAAATATTTTAAATATATCTCATCAATTTGGAAGTATAATAATAAGAGATAAATTTGAAGGAGATATAACTGCAGATTTGGATTATGTAAATTCTGAAATAAAATCCTTCAAGGGCCTATTAATATATGAATGTGATAATGGCAATTTAAGAGTAAATTCCGGAAAATTATCAAACCAATCCTATGTAGATATTAATTCCGGAAACATTTACATTAAAGCCCAGTGTGAGGAAAAATCGAAGTACTTTTTTAAAACTAAAACTGGAAATATAGATTTGAATTTTCCAATTAACTCAAACATAAAACTTAACAGCACTGGGACAGTTAATAATAATCTTTTTGTTGAAAATGAGGGGGATATTGAGGTAGAAGCTTTTTCAAAAATGGGAAATATATCGCTGAACGGATATTGATATGACATGTGTAAAATAATTATGTATTAGTTTATAACGATTATAACTGCAATAATCATTTTATAATTGTGTGCAAGCAAGAGGTTGAGACTCTAAATTATTATTCCATATGGAGTAAGTTATAGTAAAGCAGATTTAAGACAAATGGCAGGATTGTGATTATGCTTACTATTAAAATGTCTACTAGAATAATATGTTGAGATCAAATGAATTAAGGAAGAAGTCTTCTTGAACAAAAATCATACAAAAAATGAAATAATTATAAAAAAATATTGACAATATATGAAAATTTGTAATATAATGTAGACAGATAGTTGCTAATTTTTCTCTTTAAAATCTCATTACTAGTGTTAATTAATTAGGTAAATTTTTTACTTGGTTTTTATATACAAAAGAAGAAAGAGAAAGGAGAAAAGCAATGGCTCTTATTAAATTATTAATTTTTGATGACGACGATGAGTATACATTTAATCTATGTAATTTTCTAACTCACCATTATTCTGAGACATTACTCGTAAATTATTATAATAGTTCTTACAAAATTGAAGAATGGATTAAGAAGATAGAACCGGACATAATTCTAGCCTGTGAGAAATATTATAGTCAAATCTTTAACCAATTCAAACAAAACCTGATTATTTTGAATTCAGGAACAAAAAGTGCTTATTTGGCAGATGTTCCAACAATCAATAAGTATCAGGATGCAAATCAAATTGCAGGTAATATTATTAATTTCTTTACAAAATCCAGTAATTTAATTATACATAAAAGGGAGAAAACAGCAAAAATAGTTGCAGTGTATTCAGCCGCTGGAAATACTGGGAAAACCTCGCTGGCCACGGGAATTAGCACAATTTGCTCATATTCAGGTCTTTCTGTGTTCTACTTAAATCTTGAACAGTTCCCATCAACAGGTGTTTTTCTTTCTGATAGTTCTGAGTATTCTATAACTGATATTATTTATTATGCAAAAGAGAAAGACAGGAACCTGATAACAAAGGTTTCAACAATGAGTTGTAAAGACATTTCTTCTAATATACATTACTTTAAGGAAGCAAATAATTCATTTGAAATAAATGAGGTACTGCCGCAGGATATTGAGTTAATTCTTTATTCTATGAAATCGAGTGGACTATATGATCTCATTGTAATAGATATGGACTCACAGCTAAATGATAATACTATATCAATATTTAATATGGCTGATGAAATTCTCTATATATTTACAAACGAGGAAATATGTTTACATAAAACTATGCTGTTTATAGAAAATATGAAAATTCTATCAAACAGAACAATTCACAGTGCTTTATTTGAACATAAGATTCAATATGTTGCAAATAAAGTATCCAAACAGGCCCTCCAATCTTTTAATTCTCTCCCAGATGTAAATATCATCTCTAAAATTCCCTTAGATTTAAGTTTCAACTCTGTAAAAACTCTTTTCAAATTAAATGGAGGGCCTGAAGTAATAAAAAGTGCTTTAAAGGAGATTGCAAGAAGATATTTAGAATAGTTGCTATTAAGGTTGTAAATAAATATTGAAAACTACCAGAGATGTTTTTTCTATACCCATAAAAATTAATTAACATAATATCTTTTTGTTATTTGTAAGAAACACATAATAGCAACTTATTAAATTTAAAGGATTAATAATGAGAAATATGCAACGTCTAAAATTAGATTAGTAAAGAAGAGGAGGAAAGTATTGAAGCAGGAACTTATTAGTGAAATAAAAAGCTCTATTAGTCAAAAAATTGACTTGAAACGTGAGTTCTCAGATAATGAAATAAATGAAATGATAGCTAAAGCAGTATTTGAAAAATCTAAACAATTTGTTATAAAATCAGATGAAAAAAAGGAGATAATCAAGACAGTTTTTAATTCCTTTCGTAGGCTGGATATATTACAGCCAATATTGGATGATAATGAAGTTACTGAAATAATGATTAATGGACCTAGAGATATTTTTGTAGAGAAAAATGGTAGAATCACAAAACTTGAATTAGAGTTTGAATCTTCAGAAAAATTAGAAGACATAATTCAGATAATGGTTACAACTGTAAATAGAATTGTAAATGAAGCTACACCTATTGCTGATGCTAGACTAAAGGATGGCTCAAGAATAAATGTAGTACTGCCGCCAATTGCTTTAAATGGTCCAATTGTTACAATAAGAAAATTTCCTGATAAACCAATAGATATTGATAAGCTTATAGAGCTTGATTCATTGACACTAGAGGCAGCAGAGTTTTTAAAAATGCTAGTTATGGCAAAATACAATATATTCATAGCAGGAGGTACTGGGTCTGGAAAGACGACATTCTTAAATGCATTATCAAATTTCATTCCAAAGGATGAACGAATTATTACAATTGAAGATTCCGCCGAGCTTCAGATATCTAATATACCTAACTTGGTTAGAC
>JAEWZA010000276.1 GCA_023395575.1 Bacillota bacterium | reverse complement strand
ATATTAGCCCAAGTATATAATTGATGGATATAAAAGGTAAGGCTGCTGCAACCGCAGAAAAGCCAACATTTCCATTGCTAGCCAGCATAAGGCCCAAATCATCCTCAAAGGGATTATCGTTAATTAGGTAGGTCCACGTAGCTGATGGCCCTTTTAATTTACTTATACCTAACTCAATTCCCATCTCAGTTAATTTTATTTTTTCAAGGGTAGCTATTATTTCATTCTGTATATTTTCCCTAAGTTCTTCAAAAGCCTTTATAACACTACAAATATATTCCTCCAAAGGATTTCTACCTCCTATTATAACCAAATGAATTCCGTCACGAAGGTCAGAGATATATTCCAAGTATTCTGCCCAACACTTATCTATCACATATAGAGATAAATTCCTTTCCAAATCATAAATACCGTTAATACCTATTTTTTCTTTAATTGCTTTATACTTTTCAGGCATATGGTTTTTGAGTATATTTATCTGTTGAGTACCGCTAAGAATATCAGCTCTCGATTTAAAGATTATTTTCCGCTGCTGTTCTATAATGTCTGTATACTTCCAAAGTGTTTTCCTTATTTCATAATTTTGGCCCTCAATCGTGCGCTGGATCTGATTAATCCTGCCTAAAAGCTTTGGATTATTTATTACATTACTTCGAATATCAACAGCAAACCTTTTTTGAATATCTGTACCAGCATTATTTTTTATGAATATGTCATCTTCAAAACTTATATAGAATCTGGAAGATCCGGGATCACCCTGTCTTCCGGCACGACCACGAAGCTGGTCATCAATCCGGATACTTTCATGCCTGTTTGTTCCAATAACATACAGACCACCCAGAGCAACTACTTTTTCTCTATCCTGTTCTTTATTTCCGCCTAGTCTGATATCGGTACCTCGACCGGCCATATTTGTTGAAACCGTCACAGCACCTAGTGCTCCCGCATCAGCTATAATACGGGCCTCAAATTCATCATTTTTAGCATTTAATACCTGACTTTTGATACCATTATTATTAATCATTCTAGCAAGTTTCTCCGATTCAGCAATACTGCCTGTTCCAATTAAAATTGGTCTACCGGTTTTATTGACTTCCATTATCTTCTTTATAACTGCATTGAACTTACTCTCTTTGTTCAGGTATATACAATCGGGGTAATCAATTCTGACACAAATCCTGTTTCGAGGTACTATAACTGTTTCAACTCCATAAAAATTCATCAATTCATCTTTGGAGGATAAAGCTGTTCCGGTCATTCCCGAAATTTTTGGATAAAGACTAATAAAATTTTGAATTGAAATGGAGCTCATTACTTGCCCCTTTGAAGCCGCATCTATACCTTCCTTCACTTCTACCGCTGTTTGCAGTCTGTCGGGCCAGTGTCTGTTTTCAACAACCCGTCCTGTAAATTCATCTACCAGTTCGAGTCTGTCGTCTTTTACTATATAGTCCTTATCTCTATGGAGTAATACTTCTGCGTGCAAAGCACTACTAATATCGGATAACAGGTATAAATTTCTATTTTCATATAAATTTCCGCATTTGAAAGCTGTTTCAAAGTACTGTATTCCACGTTCAGTCAAGTAAACATTTCTTAGATACTCATCTGTATTGTAATGAAGTCCTTCCTTAAGCTTTTTTATCAATTGAAAAATATCCTTTTTGCAAGATAATCGTTAAATGTTAGAACATGAATACCTTTACCCACCAGCGCAGCAAAATATGCTGCAAAAACTGCCGAAAGCGTTTTACCTTCCCCAGTCTGCATCTCTATAATTTTATTATTACAGAGATGAATACCTGCAACTAATTGACAATCAAAGGGCTTAATACTAAGTGCTCTGTAAACAGCTTCATAGACTAATGCGAATGCCTCCACAAGAATCTCCACATCCGATATACCTTTACATACACTTTTTTTAAGTCCCTCAGTTTTCGAACTGAATTCATCTTCTCTTAAATATCTTAAATCTATATTTTTTATTCTATATATCAGCGCATCTACTGTACTATTTTCTTTATGAAATAATTCGTTACTTTTAATAATTTCTTTACTTATTTTGCTATACATAGTAAGCCTCCTCATATTCCTTTTAAGCTTGGTTTAAGCCAACACAAAATAAACTGTCGGTCAGGCGATGACAGTCTGATTGACCATGCGAAATTAATCATTAATCATGAATCATGAATCTTGAAAATGAATTAAACTTGAAAATCAGAAATTAAGCTGAGGATCTTTTAAAACATGATACCGTACGAGAATTAATATATTCATAAGAAAAATAATATTCAATAAAATTGAGTTGCTTTTTGAATAGCTGAATAAAATCAGACTACTTATCAGAATTATAAGTAGAAACAGTCTTGAAAAACGGCACACCTTAAGTACGGGCGTAACCCTGTTAAATCTTGAATACCCGGAAAGAGCTTGGAAAGTATTAGAAACAAACCTACAAATTAAGGTTAGAATTGAAGTATAGAAGCTAATAAACATTTTTTTAATGTAGGCTAAATCTGTTGTTAAATTCATGTGCTCTCCAGATACAAATATAGTTTATAAAACTACCCTTATTTGTATTCTATAATTTCATTCTCATTGTTGTCAATATTTGTATTTAATGAAATAAGAAAAAGGGGTTGTCACATAACTATAAGATATTAATCTATAT
>JAEWZA010000189.1 GCA_023395575.1 Bacillota bacterium | reverse complement strand
ATACTAGTATCATTACTTCTGCTATTGTATCTACAGGTATTACTTCTATATCCATTTCATCAAATAATTCTTGATAATTATCTTTTGGAATAAATACTTTTTTTATACCTGCAGCTCTGGCAGCATCAACTTTTGCTACCACCCCTCCTACAGGCTTTATATTTCCTTTAATAGATATTTCACCTGTCATGGCGATATCTCCACTTAGTGGAATGTTTTTAATTGCTGAATATACAGCTGTAGCTATAGCAATGCCAGCTGATGGACCATCAATGGGAATACCTCCCGGAAAATTTAAGTGTATTTCATAATCCTTAAAATCTATATTCATATATCGTTTGAGCACTGTCAAAACATTTTCTACTGAAGCCTTAGCTGAACTGGTTCTCTTTAGCTTATGACCTCTATTATCCATTTCTTCCTCTTCAACTATACCAGTTATCTTAATTCCACCATTTCCATGTCCAACTGGCATTGCTGAAACTTCTACATCAAGCACCATACCAGTACTATTCCCAAATACAGCCAATCCATTTATACAGCCGATTTGCTCTTTTGCAGTCACCTTCTTTTCAATTCTTGGACTATAATGCCCAAACTCTATTACCCATTCTATATCCTTTATTTCAATTTTACATCTATTTTCAACTGCTGCTACTCCCCCAGCTATTTGAATGATATTTACAGCATCTCTTCCATTTTGAGCATATCTAGCTACTACATCACTACATCCATCTACCAAATCATATCCACCTTTTTTAGCCGCATTTTCACATATCCTGCTAACCTCATCAGCTCTTAGCGGTCTAAAATAGATTTCAACACATCTGGATCTGATCGCTG
This sequence comes from Bacillota bacterium, assembly GCA_023395575.1. Classification (GTDB taxonomy): domain Bacteria; phylum Bacillota; class Clostridia; order Acetivibrionales; family DSM-1351; genus Ruminiclostridium. The sequence continues at coordinate 13,709 of JAEWZA010000189.1, read as the reverse complement.
CTGGAATTTCATCCGGGGTTCTGGTGGTTGCTCCTACTAGCCTAAAATCGGCTGGTAAACCCTTCTGAAATATATCATGTATATGAATTGGAATATTGTTGTCTTCTGAACTATAATAGGCACTTTCAAAAAATACTCTTCTATCCTCAAGAACTTTAAGAAGCTTATTCATTTGAATGGGGTGCAGCTCTCCTATTTCATCAATAAACAATATACCTCCATGAGCCTTTGTAACTGCTCCCTGCTTGGGTTGAGGCACACCTGCTACACCATATGCACCAGCACCCTGATAAATGGGATCATGAACTGAACCAATCAAGGGGTCTGCAATACCTCTCTCGTCAAACCTTAATGTAGTTGCATCAATTTCTATGAATTTTGCTTCTTTTTTAAATGGAGAGGATACATTGTGCTTTGCCTCTTCAAGAATAACTCTTGCTGCAGCAGTTTTTCCAACCCCCGGAGGCCCATAAATTATTACATGCTGTGGATTTGTGCTGCAAAGTGATGCCCTAAGCGCTTTAATTCCCTGTTCCTGACCTATAATATCCTTTAGCGTAGCAGGTCGAGTCTTTTCAGATAATGGTTCCGTTAAATGTATATCCCTTAATTTTCTCAATTTCTCAAGCTCTTTTTTGGATTCCTTTTCGATAGCATATTTATTACCTTGTTGATTCTTAAGTAATGAAAAAAAATAAATACCGATAACAATAGAGAAAAAAAACTGTATAATCAACATTATAGTTGTCAAAATCCTATACCTCCCTAGATTTTCATTCATACACAGCACAAATACATACCTGTTTATTACTTCGATGTCTATGTTTGCAGTCCCTACTTAAAATACTATTTTTCATCAAAATACAGAAAATAAATATTTTAAATAAAATTAGCTCAAGAACATAATTTATATGTGTACAGTTATATTATTGGCAATGTTAAATATTTTATCCAATTTAGTATAGACTTTATTATATTTTTTTCTCTATGAAAAATATCGTTGCGAAGGCTTGAACATTAATGACTTTAGTAAACAAAATAAAAAACTGCTTCAATGAAAAATTCTTTCAAATTTAACATCAAAACAGTCTTATTACTCAATAAATTATTTTAAAAAATTATGACACTGATTCTCTCTTGGATTTTGGCTTTTTAACACCCGTTTTTTTTAAAGACTTGCGATTTTCATTTAAAATCAACTCAGGCTCAGCACCATTCTCCACTACGTCCTTGCTAATAATACACTTTTCTACATTGTTCATAGATGGGATATCGTACATTACACCTAACATCAATTCTTCAAGGATTGCTCTTAATCCTCTCGCACCAGTATTCCTGGATATTGCCTTCTGAGCAATTCCCATTAACGCATCTTGCTGTATTTCTAATAAAACATCATCCATTTCAAAAATCTTTTGATATTGTTTTATCAAAGCATTCTTTGGCTCTGTCAGAATTTGCACAAGAGCATTTTGGTCTAAAGACTGAAGCGTAACCACAATTGGAAGTCTTCCAACAAATTCAGGTATTAACCCGAATTTTAATAAATCCTGTGGCAGAATATCCTTAAGTAGTTCGCCTACATCCTTATCTTTATTACTTTCTATCTTAGCCCCAAATCCGAGAGACTTTTTGCCAATTCTATTTTGTATTATCTTATCAATACCATCAAAAGCACCACCGCATATGAATAATATGTTAGTAGTATCTATCTGGATAAACTCCTGGTGTGGATGCTTCCTTCCTCCTTGCGGTGGAACTGAAGCCAATGTACCTTCAAGAATCTTTAATAAAGCCTGTTGTACACCCTCACCGCTAACATCTCTAGTAATAGATGGATTTTCTGACTTACGGGCTATTTTATCAATTTCATCAATATAGATAATACCTTTTTCAGCTTTTTCAATATCGTAGTCTGCCGCTTGAATTAGCCGGAGTAGTATGTTTTCTACATCCTCTCCTACATAGCCTGCTTCAGTGAGAGAAGTAGCATCAGCAATAGCAAAAGGAACGTTCAGTATTTTTGCAAGTGTCTGTGCTAAAAAAGTTTTACCGCTACCAGTAGGTCCAAGTAAAAGTATATTACTCTTTTGAAGCTCTACTTCTGAAGATTTAAAATCACTATTTATTCTCTTATAATGATTATAAACAGCTACAGAAAGAGACTTTTTAGCATACTCTTGACCTACTACATACTCATCAAGAATATCCTTAATCTCTCTTGGTTTTGGTATCTCGTTAACTTCTGCATCAATTTTAGTATCTTCAAATTCTTCTTCGATAATCTCTGAGCAAAGCTCAATGCATTCATCGCAAATGTACACTCCAGGTCCCGCAACTAGCCTCTTTACCTGCTCTTGAGATTTACCGCAAAAAGAACACTTTAACTGCTTCTTCTCATCATATCTGGTCATAAATGCACCTCAACTATTTTCTTCTATCCATAATGTCATCAACTAATCCGTATGCCTTAGCTTCCTGTGCAGACATAAAGAAATCTCTATCAGTATCTTTCTCAATTTTTTCAAGAGGTTGCCCAGTTCTATCACTTAATATCTTATTTAATTTATCCTTAGTTTTTAGGATATTCTCTGCGTGAATTTTTATATCTGTTGCTTGACCTTTTGCACCACCAAGAGGTTGATGTATCATAATTTCACTGTTTGGCAAAGCAAATCTTTTCCCTTTCGCACCTGCCGCTAATAGGAAAGCACCCATGCTCGCAGCCATTCCCATACATATTGTTGATACATCACACTTAACATACTGCATAGTATCATATATTGCAAACCCAGAGTGTACAGCTCCTCCTGGACTGTTTATATAAAACTGTATGTCTTTGTCAGGATCCTGTGCTTCCAAATAAAGCATCTGTGCTACTACAAGGCTTGCAGTAACATCATTAACTTCATCACTTAATACAATGATCCTATCATTTAATAGTCTGGAAAAAATATCATAAGACCTCTCACCACGATTCGTCTGTTCAACAACCATAGGTACTAAACTCATGAACATACCTCCCTTATTAATATATGTTTGTTTTTAATTCATGAACCACTTTATAGCAATTAAAACTACATTAATATAATATTACCAATTTCCCCTTGATATATAATAATAAGTTATACTAACTTAGCATTATCAACCAATAATTTTATTGTCTTTCTAAATGCTATGTCCTTTTTAATATAGTCCATATCATCAGGTCTTAATGTTTTCTTGAGTTCTTCAGCTGATTGTTTGTAAGCTTCAGCCATCTTTTGAATTTCAGCATCAGCATCTTCATCAGAAGCTTGAACATCTTCTACCTGGCATATTTTTTCAACAACTAGTTGAACCTTAACTTCATCTTCAGCTCTTTGTGCAAATTGTCCTCTGAAACCTTCATAATCCATACCCATTATTTCCAAGTATTTTCCTAATTCTAAGCCTTGATAACGTAGTCTCATATCAAAATCTTTAACCATTGCATCAATCTGCTTTTGAACCATAACCTCTGGTATATCAACAGTTGCATTTTCTGTAATTTGTTTTATAACATTGTTCTCATCTTCGTGTTGAGCTTTATGTTTTGCAGTTTCTTCTAATTTATTTCTTAAATCAGTTTTATATTCATCAAGAGTATCAAACTCGCTTATATCCTTAACAAATTCATCATCTACAGTAGGCAATTCTTTGAATTTTATTTCCTTAATAGCTACTTTAAATAATGCAGGCTTACCACTTAGATCATCCTTACCATAATCTTCTGGGAAACTTACGTTGACATCTACGTCTTCGCCAACATTCTTTCCAATTAATTGCTCTTCAAATCCTGGAATAAAAGTTCCTGAACCAATTACCAAGCTATAATCTGTACCTTTTCCACCTTCGAATGGAACGTCATCAATAAAGCCTTCAAAATCAATTATTGCAGTATCCCCGTCTTGTACAGGTCTATCTGTAATAGAAACCAATCTAGAATTCTTTTCTACAATCTTTTGTAATTCTTTTTCTACATCTTCATCAGTTACTACAGCTTCTGCCTTCTTTGTCTCTATCCCCATGTATGCACCTAGTTCAACCTCAGGCTTTACTGTTACTTTTGCAGTAAATATTAAGTTTTGATTACTTCCAATTTGCAATATGTCTATTTCAGGTCTATCCACTGGATGTATATTATTTTCATCAATTGCAAGGTCATATGCCTCGGAGCATACTATGTTAATAGCATCATCATATAATGCTTGTTCTCCATAATAACGTTCAACTATATTTCTTGGCGCCTTACCTTTTCTAAAGCCAGGTACATTAAATTTTGAAGCATTTTTAGCAAAAGATTTTTGCATACCTACTTCAAATTTAGCTGCATCAACTTCTATCTCAAGCTGAACAACATTCTTTTCGATATTTTCCATTTTTACGTTCATTTTGTAAACTTCCTCCCAGTATTTAGTTTTATTTATTAATTTTATCTCAGTAATATATATGACTCTAACTCGCTATTTTCTAGCTGAATTTAATTTTTCAAACTAAGAAATCAGAAAATATTATCAATTTAAAAAATTAACCATTCAATTATACCATATAAAAATCATATTTCAAGCTATTATATACCCTTATTATCGACAAATTAAACAGTTTCCATAACCTCTTTTTGCCATATATCCCAAACCCAGCAATCATAATTCTAAAAATCGCTAATACCTTGCTCATCCATTTTATAAAGGTTCAACCTAATCCTGTTATAATATCATTTCAGGCATAAAATCAAGATGGTCCGCCGATATAAGTTTCAGCTTAATCCCATGATACTCACCCTCAATTGCACCTTTTATTCCTTCACCATGTAGGTGTCCAAAAAAGCAATCTGTGATTCCATATTGCTTCATTATATCAATAAAGCCCGAGGTCTGGCTTTTTGTAGTCACTGGCGGATAATGCATAAAAACCAATTTTTTCTTATGATTAATTGCTTGAGCTGATTTTATTGACAGCTCTAGTCTTGCAACCTCTCTTTTGTATATTTTATCATCATCTTTTTTAAAATCATCCTCACCTGGGCATTTCCAGCCTCTAGTACCACATATGGCAATATCTTCTATAAAAAATGCATTGTTATGCATAAAAGAAATAGTCTTAAATTGATTCTCTTCTAAATATTTGTTTAATTTTGAAGCAGTTGTCCACCAGTAATCATGATTACCTTTGGAAATAATCTTTCTTCCAGGTAAAGTATCAATATATTCAAAATCTTCATAAGCATTTTCGATATATGTCGCCCAAGAAATATCCCCCGGAATTATTACACTATCCTCGTCCCTAACAACACTTATCCAATTATTTCTTAGTTTTGCCATATAATTTGACCATCTGCCACCAAAAATGTCCATTGGTTTATCTATTCCCAATGCTAAGTGTAAATCTGCTATTGCGAAAATTGACATAAAGTTTACGCACCTATTCCTTAACAAAACTAGTTTAAATTACTCTAATCTCCATTTACTTTTTTCTAAAAAAATCATATATTTTTATTGCAACCTTCTCACTTATCCCTTGTACTTCCCTAAGCTGAGCAATATCAGCTTTTTTAATTGCTGCAAGAGACTTAAAGTGTTTTAAAAGTGCTTTCTTTCTAGTATCTCCTATCCCCTCTATTTCATCTAGCTCAGAATGAGTGTATCTTTTAGCCCTTAGCATTCTATTGTAGTCAACAGCCACTCTGTGAGTTTCATCTTGTATTTCTGTAATTAATCTAAGTAGAGGCATATGGGCTGACATTTCATACTCCTTTCCCCTGTATACAAGAGATTTGGTGCGATGTCTGTTATCCTTAGCCATACCTGCTATTACAAGTTTATATTCAAACTCATCTACTATCTGCTGAGCTGCACTGACATGCCCAAAACCTCCATCCACTAAAATTAAGTCAGGCAAATCAGAAAATTTAGGATTTTCTATGTTTTCTTCCTTTTCTTTTTTAGCACGTGATAACCTTCTATATAATGTTTCCTGCATGCTTGCATAATCATTTTGCTGCTCCACTGATTTCATTTTGAACTTTCTGTACTCTTGTCTTGCTGGCTTTCCATCAATAAAAACAACCATTGAAGCAACTATTTCAGAAGAGCCTGTATTTGATATGTCATACGCTTCAATTCTCCTTGGCTTCTGCTCCAATTCAAGTAGCTTCATTAATTGAATAATACCCTCATCATTGACATTATTCCCTCTTTTTAACCTATCTTTAAAGAGCTTTAAGGAAATATCAGCATTCTGCGATACCATTTTAACCAATCTAACTAGCTCTCCTCTTACAGGGACTCTTAAGCTTACCTTATATCCCCTTTTTTCAGTAAGCCACTGTGATATTGTATCACTATCTTCAATTTCATTTTGAATTACTATTTCCGATGGTATAAACTGAACATTATTGTAAAACTGTTTTATAAAGGTAGAGAGGGAGTATCCTATTTCTTCATCACCTTCACCTTCAAAAATATAATGCTCACGTCCAATAACTCGTCCATTCCTTACGAAAAACACCTGAATACATAAGTCAGTAGCATCTCTGGAAAAACCAATTATATCTCTGTCCTGCCCATCTGTAGAAAGCACTTTTTGTGTCTCTGACAGATGAGTCATACTTGATATTTTATTTCTAATTTGTGCTGCCTTTTCAAACTCAAGCTGCTCGGCAGCCTTCTCCATTTGAGATTTTAATTCATTAAGTATCTCATCATATTGCCCGCCCAAAAAGGAACAAATTTTTCTCATCATTTCGCGGTATTCATCTTTGTTAACTCCACCCTGACAAGGACCAAGACATTTTTTCATGTGATAATTTAAACAGGGACGAAATTTACCAATGTCATTGGGCAATTTTTTATTACAGGTTTTAATTGGAAATAATTTATTCAAGGTATCTATTGCATCATTTACTGCAAAGCCACTTGAATATGGACCAAAATACTTAGCCCCATCCCTTTCAACTCGTCTGGTTTTAAGTATCCGAGGATATTCTTCGTTCATAGTAACTTTTATATAAGGATAATGCTTATCATCTTTTAATAATATATTATATTTAGGTTTATACTTTTTTATTAAATTACATTCCAGCATCAAAGCTTCAACTTCAGAGTCTGTAACAATATATTCAAATTCACTGATATTTGCTACCATTGCTTGAACTTTAGGAGGATGATTTGCAGATTGATGAAAATATTGCCTTACTCTGTTTTTTAGCACTACAGCTTTCCCAACATATATAACAATACCATTAGCGTCCCTCATTATATATACGCCAGGCTTATCCGGCAATTTTTTTAGTTCTTCTTGGATATCAAACAAACAATTCACCTCATAAATTTATAAAAAGAGTCACAAAATATATTGTCCTAGCTACAACATCGCATTAGTAAAACCAGCCTATTATAACACCAAAGCGATACCCCCACTTATAGAAGTGGGGGACATTTCCTTGCCTTATAAAAGCGCTGTGATTTATAATAAACCACAGCTAAATTAAAACTATAATATAATCAATCTATTGGATTAGAAACCTGCCAAAAAATATTCTTCAATCTCTTTTGAGGCTTTTTCTTCATCTTCACCATCAACTATTATATTTATTGTTGCTTGTCTCTCAACTCCAAGTGAAAGCAATCCTAACAAACTCTTTGCATTTGCTCTTCTTTCTCCCTTTTCCAACCAGATACTTGAACTAAACTTGGATACCTTTTGTACAAGTAAAGCAGCCGCTTTTGAATTCAATCCAGATGGACAGTTAATAACAACTTTATTCGAAATCATTTTAGTGTTCCCCCAACTTTCTATACTTGAGAATATATATTTTTTATTATACCAAAAAAAGTCCATATAAATCAAATCATGTGAATATTATAACTCCTAGAATCAAAAATGAAATTTCAGATTGTAGAAAAAAATTATTACAGCAGCGGTGTGAAAGCAGAGCGGGAGAGTTTCTTACCACATAAAAACCAAAGTGATATCTGCTACTTTTAGACGTGGGGAAATTTTTCTTGCCTCGATATAATATAAGTATTTGAAAGTTATCATCACTATATATTATTTACCTTTTTTAAACATGTTAACATTTTTACCAAAACCAGTGTCTATTATAGTTCCTATTCCAAAAGATGCCATTACAAATTCAATTACTATCAAGGTTATTCCATATATCATCAATGCAAGATAAGAACCTTCAGGCAATAAAATCAGAGGTACTATTTTAACAATGTTAGCTATAATACATCCTACAAAAAACTCTATAAATATGGTTGATTTTTCATTACTATTCTTGAATATAAAGCTTCCAATATATATACCTACTACAATATCAGCAAATAAAACAAGTAAAACATATAGTACTGGAGCAATAATCAGAAACATAAGGAATGCTAAGACTATAGTAGCACTAAGAAAAAATAGTAATCCCAATACTAATCTTCTAACATTTCCGGACCTCATGGAGTACGCCATACTTCTATATCTTTTAGTAAATATACTAATTAAAACGAGTCCAATTGCTAATGATATTATTGCATACATTATAAATGTACTTATAATAATTCCATTTGATTTAAATAATGAAATCACATCAAAATCAATTGAAAATTTGGTTCCTAATACTGAAATCAAATCACTGGTTTTAAGCTTACCTACTGAGACTAAATTACCCTGTATCAATGTATTATCCAAAACATCCAGCTCACCAAATAAAGAAATTACATCACCACTGACATTTCCATTAATAGTTGCCTTTCCAAAAACAACTATTATACTTCCGCTCACATTTGTACGAATATCAGCATAGCCACTCACTACAGTCACATTTCCACTACTGATGTTGTCTACTATCCTATCTTCAAATATAACAAGATTACCTGTAGTTATATCACTTTGTTTAGCCGAAACTATAAATGGTACAAATAGCAACAGTATAAGAGTAATTATTATAGCCTTTGATAGATTCCTCATTGTGCCCCTCCATTACTCTGCCTAACCATTTTGAAAAACACTCCTTGCGTTACGAGTAACAGAAGACCTAGTACAATGTATTCAAAGAAATAAGTCTTATATATTGATGCTGCAACACTCAATATAGCAATTGCAATACCTCTAAACATACTTATAGCTGATACAATAAAATCTTGAGAAAAGTCAACAAATCTATTCATAATTTGTATTAAATTAATAGGAGTATTTATAATCTCCCTAAGTATTCCGGCAAAAAATATAACAAAAACTAGAGATACTGAAATCAATAAGATATTATATACAAATAAGTTGTTATCAGGCTTTTTATAAATTCTTTCTTCATTTACGATACGATTCATTACTTGTAATTCAAAATCCTCAGGAGGCTCAATGCCAGAGTCTTGCTCAACTATATCAAAAATTTCTTTTAAACTATTGAATTCTTTAGAACAAATCTTACAGTTCTTAAGATGCTGCTTTAATTGTGCTTCTTCAATGTCATTCAGTTCTTTATCAAAAAATTTCATAATAAAGTTTTGGGAATCAACGCATTTCATAATATCTCCTCCTTTCTTGCACTATCAAGCTTTCCTTTAAGCATTAGCCTCGCTCTGTAAAGTCTGTTTTTTATTATTGACATAGGTTCATTAAGTACCTTTGTCATTTCTTCATATGACAAACCATTACTATGAAAAAGAGTTATTAATATTTTATATTTTTGTGGCAATTCGTCAATTGCATTTTTTATTAGCTGTGTTCGCTGAGCTTTTATTAACGACTCTTCAGGTGTATCAATATCACTTGAAACTCCAATTGCATCGTCCAGCGCAACTGTATCCTGCTTTTTCTTTCTAAGAGTATCTAAGCAGAGATTAGAAGTTATTTTTACAATCCATGTTGACATTTTGTATTCTGGATTATATTTATCAAGGGATCTATAAATTCTGATAAAAACCTCTTGAGATACATCATTCACTTCTTCTCTATCTGGTATCATTTTGTAAACCACACTATATACTAACTTTTTATATCTACGGACAATTTCTTCAAAAGCACTGGTATCACCGTTTAAACAAAGGGACACCAGTTCTTCATCTGTCTGGGTCAACGCTTGATACACCCCCTAACTTCTTAAACTGCTATTGGTTAAATTCTGCATGAGTATAATCAAGTTTAATATTAAAGTTAGCAGAATAAACACATATTATGACGCCTTGATTCAAAATGAAATTTTCGATTGTAGAAAAATTCCATTACCTCAGCGGCATGTAAGCAAGGCAGGAGATATTCTCATCATCTGAAAGCCAGAGCGGTACCCTCCACTTATAGAATCAGAGGACATTTTCTTACCTCGTTTCTTGCCTCGTTATATAATTAATTACGAAATAATTTATTATTTGTCTGAATAAAGTAAATAACAATAGCAGTTAGTAGTTTGTGCAACATTTATGTGGTAATAAACTCAAACTTCGCAGTTACTTTTTGTGGTTTCCGGAATTAAGTACTGCTAATGCAAATCGCTCTAATTTTTTACTTACAAGATAATTTATTGTTGCTTCTTTATAGTTGCCATCAGCATCCTTTACTCCAGCCTCCATATCTGTTAGTAGCTCAATTCCTTCATCTATTGTTTTTACTGGATATATATGAAATAGCTTTTTGCGAACAGCATTTACAACCTCATCATTTAATACAAGATTTTTGATATTTTGATATGGTATAATAACTCCCTGCTTACCATTTAAGCCCCTTAGCTTGCATAGTTCAAAAAAGCCTTCTATTTTATGCGTTACTCCACCTACAGGCTGAATTTCTCCCTTTTGATTAACAGAACCTGTTACGGCTATATATTGTTTTATTGGTACATCTGAAAGACTTGATAATATAGCGTATAGTTCTGCACTTGAGGCACTGTCTCCGTCTATTCCTCCATATAATTGTTCAAAGCACAAGCTTGCCGATAATGATAGAGGAAAATCCTGTGCATATTTTTGTCCAATATATCCATTTAATATTAAAACACCCTTACTGTGAGACGTTCCGCTTAGCTCAACCTCTCTTTCGATATTCACAATTCCACTTTCTCCAATATAAGTTGAAGCTGTAATTCTAGCTGGCTTGCCAAAAGAATAGTCTCCCATATCCATAACAGTCAAACCATTAATCTGTCCAACCTCACTACCCTCTGTGTCAATCATAAGGGTGCCTTCGTTTAACATATCCAACAGCTTTTTATCCAGTCTATCATTCCTATAATTTTTTTCTTTAATTGCTTGCTTTACATGCTTAGCCTTTACATACTTTGAACTATCACATTCAGCCCACATACATGCTTCACATAATATTTCACAAATGTCATTAAACCTTGTTGACATTTTCTTTTGATCTTCAACAAGCCATGATGCATACTCGACAACACTTGCAACACCAGTTTTATCAAAATGGAGAGTATTTTCTTTTTTACAGAAGCCACCAATAAAAGAAGCAAGCTTCAATACATTTTCATTACTTTTATCCATTTCCTCATCAAAATCTGCCTTTACCTTAAACAACTTTCTGAATTCCTCTTCGTATTCATAAAGCAGCTGGTAAATAGAAGTGCTTCCAACTAAGATAACCTTTATATCTACAGGAATTGACTGTGGTTTGATAGCAGATACAGTTACCACACCTGTCTGATCCTTCATGTTTTCAATGGTGATTTTTTTAGTTTTAAGGACTCTAGTAATTGCTTCATACGCCTGTGGATTGCTTAATACATCTTTAGCCTGAAGTATCATATATCCACCATTAGCCAAGTGAAATAATCCTGGCTTTATTTTTGTATAGTCAGTAGAAACTGATCCAAATTCATTTTCGTACTCTATTTTGCCAATTAAATTGGAATATGATGGGTTAAAATCAACAATTACAGGTGCTCCCTTTAGATTACCATTATCAACTAAAACATTTACTTTATATTTGTGCAAAGGCGTTTCTTCTTTTTGCATCCATGGGATAATTAATTGAGGCTGTTCTTCACTGGTTTCTTCTTCTTTAAATTCATCCAGATTGTTGAGTATATCCTGTTGAACCTTTTCCAGATATTCAACTATGGCATCATATTTGTTATACTTTTCCTTCAGATCATTAACCTGCACCCCTATAGCCAGTAATGCTATCCTGCCTTCCCACTCAGAAACCCTTTTCTTAGTCTCTTTCTCATTATTTTTTAGTTTTCGAATTATTTCCAATGTGTCCTGTTGTAGAATATTTGTCTTTTCATCTATTTGGTCTTTTATGTCCTCATCTAAATTCTCAAATTCCTCTTCACTTAATGTTTTTCCTTCTATTATAGGCAAAAAGTAAATTCCAGAGCTTCCGGTATTAACCTTAAATCCTTGTTCTTCAGCATCTTGACTTAGCTTTGCTAGCAACTCATCCTTTGTAGCCTCGTATTCATCCAAAATTTCTTCTTTCTCTTTTTCATACTTTTCATTATCAAAAGCATTCACAATTTCTTGTTTTATTGTTTTTACAAATTCTTCCATATCTTTTTGAAATACTTTTCCCATTCCAGCTGGAAGATTTATTGCCATAGGTTGATTTGGCTTATTGAAGTTATAAATATAGCACCAATCATCAGGTACACTTTGATTTATTGCAATTTCATTAACCAGTTGTCTCGCAAAACTGGTTTTCCCCGTTCCTGTCGGTCCAGCCATATAGATATTGTAGCCTCTTGTTTTCATTTTCAAGCCGAATTTCATAGCTTTAGCAGCTCTTTCCTGCCCAATTATTCCTTCATATGTACCTAGCTTTGAAGTGTTGCTAAAAGGAAATGAAGCTGTATCACATTTATTTTCCAAATCCTGATAAGTTAGTTCCTTTGGTATAGACATATATGCCCTCCGGTTTTGTTATTTATTAGTTGCTAACTATCGCAGTTAAAAATTGTAGGCGTAAAAAACCTATTAATGGAAAGTTGGGTTGAAAATAATTCCATGTATTAGCTGTTTAACTCGTTAATTGCTAGTTCTAACAATCACCAATTCAATAAATTATTTTGACAACAAACCCTTTATAAGTCTCTCACACCGATAGTTCTATGTGCGAAAGTTAATTTAGTTATTATGTCTCCACATAATTAATGCGTCCTCGTTATTATCTGAATAGTATCTTTTCCGTATACCTTCAGATTTGAAACCATACTTTTCATACAATTTTTGTGCTGCAAAATTACTTTTGCGTACCTCAAGAGTAAGACTCTTTATATTAATTTCATTACACATTAAAAGAATTTTTTCCAATATTGCAGAAGCTGCCCCGCAACGTCTGAACTCTGGATGCACAGCAATATTTGTTATATGTCCTTCATCAAAAATCCTCCATACTCCACCATACCCTATGACCCTGCCTCCCGAAACTGCCGCAAAGTAAACAGCAAGCTTATTGTCAATAAGCTCTTCTATAAAGGAACTTCTTGACCAAGGTATCTTAAAGCTCAAACTTTCTATTATCATTACATCATCTAGATGCTCCAATCCCATTTCTTTTACTTCTATATTGTCAATCATTTTGGGCTATCCTTTTTTCATTTATTTCTCGTTCACGTTCAGCCTGAGACTTTCTAAGATAAAAAGGCACCATATCAAAACAGCTTTCTGCTTTTCCTTCCAAAAATGAATTTCGTGCCAGCAGTGCTACTGAAGAAGCGCTTGCCTGTGCTAAATTGGGAGGTGCTATAC
>JAEWZA010000185.1 GCA_023395575.1 Bacillota bacterium | reverse complement strand
AATCTAAGTTGTAGCAATAAATTCCTTCCATATTCCAAATAACTGGTTCTATATCCCTCGGAAGTGCAAGATCTATAAAATATTGAGGCTTTTTATCAAGTTTGTCCAGCATGTCAAGGGTAATAGTATAATGTGGGCTTGAAGTTGCACTTACAACTACATCTACCTTTGAAAGAATCTTAGCTCTCTCATCATAAGAAATAGTACTACATCCATATGGTACTATCGTTTCCCCATGCTTATATTTTCTCAAGGTTATGGTCACCTCAGCCCCTAAGTTAATAAGCTTTTGGCAACATAGACGACCTGTTTCTCCATTTCCTATAACAAGAACTTTTTTATTATTCAAATTATACTTTTTCGCCAAAGAATCCATTGCACTTTCAGCTACTGAATTAGGTACAGCCTTAATTTTCACAAGTGTTTTTGCCTTTTTGGCAGCTGTAGCACCTAAACGAAAAAGTGTTTCAAGTATTGAATCAGAAGTTTTTTCTTCCCTTGCAACTAATGCTGCATTTTTTACCTGAGTAATGATTTGATCCTCACACAGTACCATGGACTGTAATCCGCAAGCCACTTCCATAAGGTGCAAAATTGCTTCATTGTTATATTTTATGTTAAATAAAGATATAATTCTATCATCTTTTAAGCCTGCTGCTTCACATAGAATTTCAGCAGCATCTATGTTGTCTATATCAGAACTAGAGATATATAGTTCAGTTCTATTGCAGGTTGAAAGCAATACAACTCCAGATATATCATAATTTTTTTTAATTTCTCTAAGTATTTCTCTAACCCTAGTTGCTGTAAAGCTGACTTTCTCTCTAAAATCTATATAAGCTGACTTGTAATCTAAGTATGCCAGTATAATACTCAAAAATTGCACCTCCATTCTTTTTTAGCTATCGCAATAGTCATTCCATCTCTGCATGTTTTATTTACTAACAGTTTACCTCCACAAGCCTTTATTGCCGCCCTTTCGCAGATATTACCAACCCCTGTTGTTGCTTTTACGAAACTTGACTCTGTAAAATCACCGGGGACTAAAGAAAGTTCCTGTGCAGAATATGTGTAAAACGGTACTCTCCACTCCTTACTCATCCCAAGCAATGCTGTCTCATCTGCTTTTAAGTCAATTGAAGCGATTGCTTCAATTTGATACTGAGAAATCTTGTATTCTAGTAATATAGAATCGATAAAATCTATTAAACTATCATACTTTGTATTCTTTTTGCAGCCTATACCTAATACATATTGCCTTGGTATCAAATGTAATCTATGTTCAAAATAATGCTTTTCTTCTTTTGAGATACATATCCCTACCCTAGTATTATTTGAGAAGATTAACCCTCCCGGCAAATCACCCTCTATTGGAAAGTCTGAGTACAGCCCAACCTTTTCACCCTTTAATATTGCTGCAGATATATGTTTTACATTCTCGATATTAGCGATATGGCAACCATTTTTTAGTGCCCATGTATCGACAGCAAACCTGTCGTTGCAGTCTGTCGCAGTAGTTATTATCGCTTGGGCGGAAAGTATATGAGAAAGCGACAGCGCTAAATCATTAGCTCCCCCGATATGCCCCGACAAAACAGGTATAACATATTTTGCCGTCTCATCAATAACCAAAACTGCTGGATCAGACTGTTTTGACTTAACAAACGGGGCTATAGCCCTTACGGCGATGCCGACAGCACCTATAAAGATAATGGCCTCACATGTATCAAATGCATATTTTGTGAAACTCCTTATGTCACAAACCAAGGGCTTTATGCCGTCTATATCATATTTACAGTATCCCACAGAATTATGTCCTTGCCTATTTAGTTCATTCTGCAGCAAAGCACACAGTTGTCCGCCTTGATTTGTAAAAGACACTAATTGTATTTTCATTCCTGTGAAGCCTTTCTAAATTCATGTGTAAATGACGGATCATAAAGTTTTGAGCGCTCATACTCGCCACCCAAAAAGTTTCCTACGAGTATAAGTGCAGTTTTATTGATATTGTTTTCCTTTGCAGCAGCATGTAGGTTTCCTAAACTTGTTCTGACAATCTTTTCCTCGGGCCAAGTTGCCTTATATACAATAGCTGCAGGAGTATCTTCCTCATATCCTCCAGCTATCAATCTCTGGCTTAGCTCCGTAAGCATTGATGAACTCAAGAACAATGCCATCGAAGCTCGATGTGAAGCCAGCTTTGATATTTCTTCTTTTTCAGGAACAGGCGTGCGCCCCTCCATCCTGCTCAAAATAACAGTCTGGCTTACATTAGGAAGAGTATATTCTACCTTCAATGCAGCCGCTGCTCCGCAAAAGGAGCTTACACCAGGAACCACGGTATATTCTATTCCTCTTTCTATGAGCAATTCCATTTGTTCACGTATCGCTCCATATATACTAGGATCTCCTGTATGAAGTCTTACTGTTTGCTTTCCCTCTTTTTCTCCTCTTTCCATTGCAGAAATCACTTGTTCAAGTGTCATTTCCGCACTGTTGAATATTTGACATGTTTTTTTTGTATATGTCAGCAGTTCGGGATTTACCAGTGATCCTGCGTAAATGACAATGTCAGCTACCTCAAGCAATGCCTTTCCTCTAACTGTAATTAAATCTACTGCTCCGGGCCCAGCCCCAACAAATGTAACCATAATTATGCCAATGCCCAGCATTTCGCACAAAGAACATCAAGGAAATGTGCATTTCCTTGACAGAAATGGCATGGGCTCGGTACCTCCTTCGTTTATTTTATATTTCTTTAACCTTATTTCTCCTTTACTATAATAATTGAAAAATAGCTTGAATCATCAGAAACCTTATCCAAATTCCTGTATATCTTTTCATCCTCCATGCTGCAACGCTCCACCATCTGTGAGTTTTTGTAGGAAGTCGTTTTTTTCAGTATATCCTTTACTTCACTTAGTTTTTTTCCACTCTTCATCAACACCTTGTTTCCCTTTAATAACAGTGACTGTTCTGTGTCAGGATAAGATGCTGGTATAATATGCAAAGACTCTTCTCTGTCACAAAGTGATATATTTAGCGCAGCTGCTGCTGCACAAAAGGATGTAATACCCGAAATAATTTTTGTAGTATAGCCTTTTTCTGTCATCATCCTATGTATATACATATAGGTAGAATATATTGTAGGATCACCTAAAGTTATAAAAGCGATATCCTCTCCATTTAAAAGTACTTTTTCTAACATATCGCAGCTTTTCTGATGACTCTGCTCAAGGAGTAACAAATCCCTACTCATAGGCATTGGGCAATATAATATTTTTTTGTACTTTATATAATCCTTGACTATTTTCATTGCAGTTTTTTCGCCATCAGTATCTGGCACAGCAATAACGTCGGCATTTTTAATAACTTCTACTGCTTGTAATGTTAACAACTTCGGATCACCAGGACCCACCCCAACTCCATATAATACTCCATTCATTTATTTTCACATCCTCTATGTTATGCCAGCATAAATAAAGTCGTTGCTAGACACACTTTCTTATCGATTATCTTTATAAATTCACCTTGTATTATTAACAACACTTTTTCAAATTTTCTATTGCTAGCTGTGCACCGGGTGTCTGATAAAATACTTCACCCTGTTTTGTAAACATTATTACTTCTATTCTACAGTTAAAAGCAACTCTTTGATTTAAATAGTATTCTGTTTTTTTCAATATGCTTTCATAGACCTGATTATCTATTTTAAACTTCTGCAACAGTCCACCAATTTCATCAGTGGTAATGGATTTCATAATCTGTTCAACTTGCTCCTGCGATGCACCCGCCAATGCAGAATGCGCTGCAAATATTTCACATCTGCAATCGGCTACACGTGAATGAGTATTCATTATTCCACCTGCTATTTTACAAAGCTTCCCTGCATGACCTATCAGCAGAATATTTTTTACTTTTTTATATGCCGCATAGTCAATAGCCTCTCCTATAAAGTTAGAACATTTTACACCTAAATCTATATCAAGTCCAAATTCCTTCAAAGCAAAATCCCGTCCATAATTACCTGGAGAGATAAGTAAGTATTCACTATTTTTAAATATCTTACTATCTATCTCTAAGCGTATAGTTTCAATTATTGCTTTTTCACTCATTGGCTCAACTATTCCACTGGTTCCTAATATTGAAATACCACCTACTATACCTAATCGAGGATTAAAGGTTTTCTTTGCTATTTTCTCACCATTTTCAGCTGAAATAACAACTGAAAATCCTCCATTGTAATTGTATTTTTGTGAAACTTGCTTCAAAGTCTTTGTAATCATTTGTTTAGGAATTGGGTTTATTGCAGCCTCACCCACAGCGCAGGCTAGACCTTCTTTCGTTACTCGTCCTACACCAGTGCCACCGTCAATTTGTATTCCATTTAATATTCTTTCAACCCTTGCTGAAATTCTAATTCCATTTGTAACATCTGGGTCATCTCCGGCATCTTTTGATATAGAACAACTGACCCAATCCCTCTGTTTAACTATATCCTCTACCTGTAAAGTTAACCTAGCGCCTTTTGGTGTATCTATTATAACTACATCCACTACTTCTTCGCTCAGCAGCATAATAGCACATGCTTTAGCAGCAGCAGTAGCACAGCTGCCTGTTGTATATCCGCATCTTAATTCCTTGCCACCTTTTACTACTCGTTCATTCATAGAATTGCACCTTTTTCTGTCACATGCTGTTTTGTATCCGAAATCAACTTTTTAACGGTTTTCCTCGCTGCAGATATTGTTGCAGCTGTTTTATCAACATCCAAATAATCTGTATTTTTTAATATTTCCATTAAATGTGCTATCCTAGGCAGTCTTAAAGAATGCGTCCTTAACTGGTCTGGTATTAAAAGTATATCGTTTATATTACCTTCTAAAACTATTTTTCCATAGTCCATAACATATGCATAATCACAGTAGATTGGGACTATATCGATTTCATGTGTTGCTAATATTACCGATACTCCAGTGTCGTCTTTTATCTTAGTTAAAAGCTGTAAAATCTCACTTACCCCAGCTGGATCTAATCCAGCAGTGGGCTCATCTAAAATGATTACCTCTGGCTTCATTACCAAAACGCCTGCAATTGCCACCCGTTTTTTTTGCCCAAAGCTTAGAGCGTGTGTTGGCCTATCTACATATTCACCTATTCCTGTTTGAGCAATAACCTGTTCTACCCTTGATTTTACTTCTTCCATACCAAGCCCCATATTTATGGCTCCAAAAGATATATCCTTGCGTACACTTGAAGAAAACAGCTGGTCATTTGGATCTTGAAATACAATCCCTACTCTCTTACGCATTTCAAGAATACCATTTTTGTCATACTTAACCTTCTGCCCATCAAAGAAAATCTCTCCTTTATTAGGAGTTAAAACACCATTGAGGCATAAAAATAATGTTGATTTTCCTGCACCATTACCGCCAAGCACAGCAGTTATTTTTCCTTTTGGAATAGCTATATTGATACTGTCTAGTGCTAATTTCTCATCGCTATAAGAGTAACAAAGATTTTTTGTCTCAATTATATTCATATTAGTCTCCCAATATTTTTCTAAACTTAGAAAAAAACTATTTCCATAGCCCCTGCCGTTATAAGAAAACAACATATAAGTAGTGACGCAATATTCATTTTCTTACTATATATATATTCATCTTCTAAAGCAGTAAACTTCCCAATATAGCCTCTTGATTCCAAGGCTGCATATATTCTGTCAGAGCGCTGATAAGCACGCAAAAACAGCATGCTTATCAGTTCTCCTGTTGATTTTAATGCAGTTTTAAAATTACAATTGCCAAGTCTAGAATCCTTTGCAATTATCATTCTTTCTGCTTCATCTATTAGTACAAATATATAACGATATATTAATTCCATTAGTGAGACTATTATAGGAGAAAGCCTTGTACTGCTCAAAACCTGAAACAAATCTGACATTGGTGTATTTAAAGATAAAAAATACATACAACTGACTGCACCTAATGACTTCATCACTAATTTTGAGCTTTTTATAACAGATTCAGTATCTATACCGTAAGCATATTTACCAATATTAACCCCAATCAAAAGAGTATGGTCTAGTGAAAAACGGTTTATAAGTATAGTTATCGTTCCTATTATTAAGAATCCAAAAGGTAATAACATAAATTTGATATACTTAGAAAAAGGCAGTTTCCCATAGTTCACTGTTGTAAAAGTCATAATTACAATTGTAATAGAACTCACAATAATGGAATTCAAACAAATGCAAATCAGCAAAGGCAGCATTGAAAAAAGTATTTTTGCTTTTGGACTTACTTCTGCCAATTTTGAAGCATAAGCATATTTGTCAATTAAAATCATTTTTTTATCTCTGAAATCGGTTTATTTGCTGTAATTTTCCCAAGAACAAACCCAACTATTCCGGCTCCTATAGCTGCTTGGAGTGCAAATAACAAGGATTCTATTTCTCCGCTTGCTGGAACTAGCACATACTCAAACCAAGGTTTATAATCCGGATTAATTTGTGTTATCTGTTCCTCTGCCAAGCCATCTGCCCCTGCAAACTCAGCATTCTTTATAAACAGTAGCGGAGCTGTAACAATTACTATTACAGCTAAAATAAGTATCAGATTCTTTTTCCATAAATTCATATTATTTGTCCTCCTGTTATATAGCTGATAGCTCATGTAATTCCTTTGAGTTGTATTTTACAAGAACATTATAAATTACTACCGTAAGCAACCCTTCACATATTGCAAGAGGTAATTGGGTAGTGGCAAAAATTCCTAGAAATTTTACTAATGAAACAGCTATTCCTCCTGTAGGATCTGGATAAGCCAGGGCAAGCTCTACAGAAGTGGTTACATATGTCATTAAATCCCCGAGAAATGCTGCTAAAAATACTGCTAGTCCTGACTTAGCACCTAACTTTTTAGATAACTTAAATATTCCGAAAGAAACCAAAGGTCCTACTATAGCCATAGAAAATACATTTGCTCCCAATGTAGTAATTCCACCGTGAGCAAGCAAAATAGCCTGGAACAATAGAATTATTACCCCTATAACAGACATTGCCATTGGTCCAAACAATATGGCACCCAAGCCAACTCCGGTAGGATGTGAACAGCTTCCAGTGACTGACGGCATTTTTAATGCAGATAGAACGAAAGCAAAGGCTCCGCACATTGCGAGCAATGTTAAATTTTTTGATGAAGCGCTAATTTTTTTCTTGATTGAGAAAAATCCTAATACTACGAATGGAATACAAAGTGCTCCCCAGCTAATGCACCAACCAGGAGCTAAATACCCCTCCATAATGTGCATTGCCGATACATTCGTAGTTGGAAGAAGAAGGATTGCACTGATTACTACTGAAAAGCAGATAGCAAATTTCTTAAGTCTTGCGGTTTTCATTAATACTACCTCCATAATTTAATAATATTTGCCAAAAAATAAAACCTTTATGATTTTACATAAAAGGTCTTATTTGCAAAAGAAAAATATCATAACATGATTATTTATGTATTGTTCTTTTAAGCAAACTAAACACTTCATACACTGTGAAGTCATAGCATTCTGCATATTGGCATCTGCAGATAATATTGGCAGGTCTTCCGACTAAGACATCAGCGTCAGTTCTCACCTTCCCAAGCTATTGCTCAGTGGCTTTTTAAAGCTAAAATATTTCAACATGAGATATTTCAAGCTCCTTGAGAACCTCCTCCGTCATCACGGCAGCAGGACTGTTTGGGATTTTCACCCACTGTGCTAAACACAGATTATTCCCTCTTAGTGCTTTATATATTAAGCAACCAACATTTAAATTATTAAATTTTATTTCATATAATATAATATATCATTAGCAAGCTAGAAGTCAATTTTTTTGGAGAGATCAGCATGTCATACCAGCGGCGGGTACTTTATATCTTTTTTGTAATACCAGACTTCTTTTCCACCAGCAAACATTACAAGAACTTTATCTTGCTCTTGCTTTTTAATAAATCCAAATTGATCATAACTTTCAACATTACTTTCATTATTATCAACTCCATGTGTTCCTTTAGGGATAATAATGTCATTTACTAGTTTTTGATTATCCTCGGTATATTTATCAGTATTTGATTGGAGTATCCAACCTCTATTATTTGTTGGAGTATCATATGTTTTATAAGTAACAAATAACCATATAGTATCTTCTGTAGTATAGCCTGCAATCAATACCTCTACCAATGTATTAGTAAGATCGGTAACTTTTGGACTACTTTCACAAGGCATCCATAATAATGGAGCTGTTTTACCAATAAATCTATACTGTTCTTGGTATGCAATGTAAGTAACAGGTAATGGTATGTTATTTTGCTCGGATACAATTTGGTTATTTTGGCTATTAGTTGGTGTTGCTGATGTAATTTCATTATTTGTTAACGGCGACGATGTAATAGCAGAGCAGCCTGAGCTAAATAATAAAATAATAGTTAAAAGTATTAAGAGATTTAACTTATTTTTCATACTTTACCTCCATTATAAAGCTGAAAGGGGCTATGCCTTTGTTTGTGATATATATTTAGTCCATTTCCAAGTTACCGTTAACTACAGTATTAGCTCCTGATTTTGTAATACCACCTGAAACCCCTGCATTTACTCTATTATTTATAATCATATTTTTGTCAGAAGAAGCTGCTTCGTAAATTGGGTAGGTCATTTGTTTTGTCGTTCGGTTATCCATTACAATACAGTTAGATACAACAACATTAGTTGGAGTATTCAAGAATATTCCTACAGCAGGTGGATTTATTACCATACAGTTATTAATTGTTACAAAATTCGAACCACCAATAGATAATGCCCCTTTTACACCATCAGTAATATCACAAAGCTGCACGCCTGATATAGTAATATATTCGTTTCCCATACCAAATGCTATTCCTGAGCTCTTACTATAACTTCCGGCTGTATCTCCTGTTACATTGACTTTCGAACTATATTCGAACCAAATTGCTCTTCCGTTTGTTGTTATATCATTTCCTGTTATTTGTACTCCGTTGCAATAACTACCTTTTATTCCAATACCATTAGTTTGAAAATTATTTATGTAATTTCCGGAAATTACTACTGTATTTATGTTTTTTCTATCAGCTGAATTTCCTTTTAAGTTAATCATTTGTCCATTAGCTGTTAATCCTTCCATTTGACATCCTGTTATAGTAACGAATCTAACTATGCCAGATTTGCTAACATCAATTTCAACATTGCTTACATCATTACCATTGTCGCTGTATTCCAGGTCAAATCCAGTTATTAATACGTTTCTTAGATCTCAATTATCTAAGTGTATGGAACGTTTAC
This sequence comes from Bacillota bacterium, assembly GCA_023395575.1. GTDB lineage: Bacteria > Bacillota > Clostridia > Acetivibrionales > DSM-1351 > Ruminiclostridium. The sequence continues at coordinate 4,165 of JAEWZA010000185.1, read as the reverse complement.
AATAATTAATAATCGAATTTGATATAGTAAATTGATGAATATCTGTACCTGCTGTAACATGTATTCCTGGGCCGTAATTATTTAAAATATGGCAATTGTCTATTATTACATTTCTACATCTATTTACTATTTGAATGCCAACACCGCATTCTTCTATTGCTACACCAGAAATTATAGGTTGCATCAGCTTATCTAATTGTATTCCGTTTGTTGTTGAGCCATCGCCTTGAATTCTTATATCCTTAATATATGGATATGTTTCAAGGTTTATTACTTGGTCTGTTCTGGTGCTTGGCAATGCGGTGCCTGTATGCGTACCTACCATTTTTATGCCCCACCCATTAGCAAGTGGGATAATTCGAGAGCCTCCGCCTTGACCTAGTATGCTAATTCGAGCAGGCACTTCAATATTTGCTTTATAATCGCCAATAGGAAAGAACAATATTCCTCTTCCTGATATTGAATTTATTGCGGCTTGTATAGCTGCAGTATCGTTTGTAACCCCATCGCCAATAGCACCATACTCTTTAACATTTGTAACAATTGCACTTGATTTCAAATGAGAATCTATAATGTACATATTAGAATTATTATCATTAATATCATAATAATCAGTAGTATTCGGCTTAACTAGAGCGTAATTCGTTGCAGTTGTTGACATTATGCCTCCTTGTAAAACAAGGGCAAGCAACAAAGAAATTATTATCTTCAATATATTATCACCTCAAAAAAATTATATCTTTTAAGGCTAACCTTGTAAATATATATAATTTTTTGATCTGATAAAATTATCATCCCAATCCAAAACCTCAATCTCAATACCTCTGTTTATTGCTTCCTTAATAATCATTTGAGTTGATAGCTCTAATGCCTCATAACCCTTTAACATCATTTATCCCATCCTTTATTTTGTTTTGCATATTGTTTTGGTTTTTATATTCTAATGCTTTTCTTATACCAAAGGAGATATAGCTCTCTCCCTTTGATTTCATTTCATTTATAATTTTATTTGACGGTAGAAGTGACTTGTCTTTTAGCTTTTGAAATTCGCTAAAGACACATTCCATATATTTATTGCTATCATCGGCTGCATCCATAACCTTTGCTATTTGATAAAGTTTATTGAAAATATACTGTCCCCAAGCTTCTAACAATACCTGACCATGGGTGTATCGGTAAAGCTTCAGCTTTTTTCTTCTACCCGAAATAGCAATTAAATTATGATTATTATTAATTAGATTTAACTCTTTTTGATTTATAAATGCACTTTTTTCAAGAAGACAAAAAAGCATAAAAACCTGTAAAAAATACATTTGTTCAAGGCTTATTCCCGTTCTTTCAAAAGGATTTATATCTAATATTCGCACTTCAGTATAACTTACGCCTCTTTTTTCAATTGCATCCAACTGGCTTTCACCTTTTTCAGTAACTTGCTTTAGTCGAATAGAAGAATAGAATTCACTTTCCTTTTGCAGAATATTATCATTAAGTTGAATCTGTTTTCCATCTCTGATTATTCCAATTTGGGAGTACTTTTTGCTTTTAGTAGTTAACATTTTCCTTATACTTTGTAGGTATTCAGACTTATTGTTGTAAGAAACTATAAACTTACCTTGCTCATCATTTGAATAACCCAAACGACTTACTCGTAAGGATATTGAATATTTTTTGTAATTATTAATTGGTTTGCAGCATTCGGGGCAACATTTTTTATTGTTTTTACATCATTATAAATAACAGAATTAAATGTATGATGTGTATTAGGAGAAGCTCCAAAAAGGTATATCAGCAGCCAACGATACCTTAAGAAATTTCTTGCCATTGAGAAATATACTTTATCAGTAAATTCACTTCTTTCCTCACCATTTCCAAAATATTTATATAAAACATCTAATAACTCTTCGCTGAAGGATAAATTAAAATGTATGCCTGAAATCATTTGCATTTTTTTGCCATATCGGTTTGCAAGTCCAAGTCTGTATATTTCCTTCACTTTTCCTTCTGGTGTGTCATCAAATTTTGCAATTGGGATAATTTCTTCTGAGGGTAATTTTGGAGGCATGCTTAATGGCCATAAGTATTCACTTTTTAGCTCATTATTAACCTTCAAAGTCAGCATTTCCAGATACTTATACGCTTCTTCTACTGAAGAAAGAGGAGGTGTAATAAGTTCAAGCTGACTTTCAGAAAAATCTGTAGTAATTTCTTTGTTTAAAGTTTTATTGCCAAAGACAGCTGGATGCTCTGTTAAAGTCAAACATCCATTTTCAGTAACTCTTTGAGACTCTCTCTCAATACCCCATTTACCTTTTAGCAGAAGCTTGTTATCTGTTTTTGTAATTATATCTAGTACATTTTCAAAATTCCAATTCATAAAACCCTCTCAAATAAACTAATTAGTTCAAATGTTTTATAACTATTGAATGTTACTATTAAATTTCTTCTGAACACAAATATATCAGGAAATATTATTTTAAGTAAATCTGGATTGCTAGAATTGCTTTCTTGTTTATTTTACACATAAAGCTTTCCCTTATTCGGGAATATGTAATCAAACCTTCATTTTGCAATTCTTTAAAATTATGAGAAATAGATGGGCAAGATAATTTCATACAGCAATATGCTTTCGTGAAATATTTTCAATGCCGTTTGAACAGATTTAATTTTACCATAATGCAATATATATAATAGGATAAAATGGTAATGATTTTTTATTAACTCGAAAGAAGATATTATAAGGGAACAAAGGGAGTTACGAAATGATGTAATAATTATATTTTTTCGCAACTCCCTCTAATGTTCAAGAAAAAGGTTATTTATGTATTTTTATGATGTGCAAACATTCTATCGGATTTTTCTCTGTCCCTTCTTTTTCTTTTCGATTTCCCGTATAACTTTATTCGTTAAAGAATCCTCATTTGAAATGGCTTCTAATGTTGATTTTGTGCTGGAGTTTTCCTCACCTGACCCAAGTAAGAGCTTTATAACCTCCTCAGCATATTTTTGTGCCCCCTTGGGGTTAGGATGGCCGGCTGAAGCCCTGATACCCATGAATTCATCCATACTGTCAAGGTTTGCAGCTTCAACAGCCCTTCTCCTAGCATCTGCAACTGTTGGGTCGTCTTGGGGAGTTAGATCTTTGTCAATCCCAAAAATCCAAGGGTCTGAAGCAAATACTGCATTATTTTCTGTAAATTGTGGTATAGCAAGATATACTGTACCATGTCCGGATATTTTATTGACCTCGTCCACTGCTTTACTCAAGCACTCTTTAGAATAATCTGCAAATGTTTTGCAGTTTTTGATTATAGCATCTATTGCAATTTTATCTAAAACCAATGCAGCGACACCACCACTTATGCCAGCGATGCACAATCCTAATGCAAGTAGAAGACCATCAAGAACAGTTGTATCAGTCTTGTTGCTTACAATCTGATAATATCCTGTAACAACAATTTTTGCATTTTTATACTTTGAGGTGATGTCTTTTAAAAGCTTATACATATCTTCATAACAATGTTTTCTTGTAAGAGATTTCAAATCGCTTATTGATGTAGTGGGGTCTAAAATGGTCGTTACACCCACATCGTTGATTCCGCCATCCATCAATATAAAGTCAACAGTTTCAGGTTTATCGTCCTTTGAGATTTGGGTAATTATAGTTGGATAACGGCAGGGAACTTCTCCATAGTAGGAGTTACCGCCATCCTGTACTCCTGCTCCGATTATTGCTCCTGAGTGAGCACGAACATCTTCCGAAGCCTTGTATACTCCAATATTACCATGCTTTTGCCTTATTGCCTTTTCCACCAGTGAATGAATTTTATTGATCTCACTTAATCCTTGTCCCCATTGAATGGAGTCTCCTAAAACCATCATCCTGAATGTATCGAGGGTGACTTGAAATTCGTTTGAGGTAGTCCCGTCTTCATTTACAATTGTTATACCGACAGTTTCACCGCTGGCGTTTGGAGTAACAATTTCCGGACGAATCAGATTAAATCTTATGTTATTAGAACCAGTAAAAGTAATATCACTCATTGGTATATTATTAACCATTATTTTAGATTTTTTGTTAAAGCCGCCTCCAATAATATTTACTTCTTTTCCTGGCATAAATCTTCCATTAGCTAGGAATTCTGGGGAGGAAATTGATATTATAGTT
>JAEWZA010000129.1 GCA_023395575.1 Bacillota bacterium | reverse complement strand
TTGAATTAGTAATGCTTCACCGCAGTATTTTAGCCGTCGCACACATTCACCATCCATAGTTCATAGTGTGCTAAAAACGACATCATGTCGTTTTTACGGCAAAAGCACTTTGGTTCAGCAACTAATTCATGCAATTATTTCTAACTCAACTTTCCATTGATAAGTTTAAACACATAAAATTCAACTGGGAAAGTTGAATAATTAACAAGATAGCTGATAACATGAATCAATTCTATTAAATTATCAGCTATTATTGTTAAAAACTCGAAAATAAAGTTTTGTACGAACATGGTGCATTTTCGAGTTTTTGAGCAATCAAGCAAAAACTACATTTATTAATTACAATTTGTATCGCCAGCAAGATAGGCGAGATGGAGGGTATCTCTTGAGTAAAGTAAGACTTGGTTTATGTCAGATGAAAGTTTCAGATACAAAGAGTGACAATCTTAATAAGGCTGTTCAAATGATTAAGAGCTGTAAAAATGAAAGTGCTAATATTGCAGTGCTGCCTGAAATGTTTAACTGCCCTTATGATACTCAGAAATTTCCTATATATGCTGAAGATTTAAAAAATAGTGAAACTGTTTCAGTCATTTCTGAAGTTGCTAAGTATAATGATATATATGTGATTGCTGGTTCAATTCCTGAGATATGTGAAGGAAAGTATTATAACACATGTCTTATATTTGATAGGACAGGTAAAGTAATTGGTAAGCATAGGAAAGTACATCTATTTGATATAAATATTAAGAATGGTATACGTTTTAAAGAATCAGATATACTATCTTGCGGCAAACAAGTTACTGTTGTAAATACAGAATATTGCAAAATAGGTATAGCAATTTGCTTTGATATGCGCTTTAGTGAGCTATATAGAGAGATGAGTAAAGCCGGTGCAATGCTTATTATTACTCCAGGCGCATTTAATATGACTACAGGCCCTGCTCATTGGGAGTTGCTTATAAGGACCCGAGCACTTGATAATCAATTGTTTCATGCTGCAGTGTCTCCTGCAAGAGATATCGATGCCAGCTATGTTGCATATGGAAACTCAATGTTATGTGACCCATGGGGAAATGTTGTGGCAAGAGCCGATGAAAAAGAACAAATAATTATTTCAGATGTTGATTTAGACATGGTAGATAGTATTCGAGAACAAATTCCTGTTGTAAGTGAATATTTGATTTAAAAGCAATGGTTCATAAAGTCAAAAAGGGATATAGTGCTCTTAAAAGGGAGGTTTAAAAATCCACGCTTATATATTTTTTATAAGACATGGACATATTTATGAAAAAAAAGCTTTCTTTGATTAAAATAATAGTTTGTATTTTTCCTTTGTTTGCAGTAGGCATGGTGTATATTTTTAAGGATTTACTGTTCAAATTGAGCACTTACTTTCCAACATGCCCAATCTACAAATACTTTCATGTGTATTGTCCGGGTTGCGGCAATACCAGAAGTGTTCAACACTTATTAAAAGGTGATATCTTAAGTTCTCTTAAATTTAACATTACACCAATATTTTGTTTGATAATTGGAACTCTAGCATATATAGAGCTGGCTTTTCATTTATTTGGAATAAACATAAAAATTATACCTAGAGGAAAGGTATTTTGGGGAGCATTATTTATTTTATTTTTATTATATTATATAATAAGAAACTTTTATGTTATTATGTGACAATATTGATTAAAACTAAACAAAAAACCATATTATTGTAAGAGTTTACATAATGAAATATTGAAACCATAAGTAAGTTATGTTATTGTAATAATGTTACCGGAATAGAAAGGAAAAAATTATGAGAAATAAATTTATTAAGTTATTGGTGTTATGTTTACTAATTGTTGTGACATCATGTTCTAACTTATTAGTATTAGGTGGAACTAGCATTAAGGTTTTTGTAGATGGAAATGCTTCAAACATTGGTGCAACTATAATTAACAATAAAGTATATGTTGATGTGGAGGCGCTTTCAACTTCTCTAAACTATAATGTTAATAAGACAAACAGTACTGTTAATATTACAAATAATAATGCTGATTTAATTCCTAATATTGTTAAGTCAATCGGTCCTTCGGTTGTAGGGATTATTGGTAATTCAAGATTAGAAGATAAATCAGGTGTGGAGGGACTTGCTCTCGGTTCTGGTGTGATAATCAAATCTGGAGGTGAAATACTTACTAATGCTCATGTTGTTAAGAATATGAGTAGAATTGTTGTAGTGTTATCAGACGGCACTGGATATGAAGCCCGAATAAAATACATAGATGTTGACTCTGACCTAGCGGTAATTAAAATCGATAAGATAGGATTGACTGCTGCAAAGTTTGGAAAAATTCAAGACATAGTTGTTGGTAGGTCTGCAATTGCTATTGGAACACCAATGTCATTTCAAAATAGAAATTCTGCTTCAGTAGGTGTAATAAGCGGGCTTAACAGGAGCATTGATGGATTTTATCAATACAAACTAATACAGACAGATGTAGCTTTAAATCCTGGAAATAGTGGAGGACCACTGGTCAATACTAAAGGAGAAGTAATAGGGGTAAATTCTATTTCGGATAGAAGCGCTCAAGGATTAAATTATGCTATACCTATTGACACTATCCAATATGTTCTAGATCATTTTTATAAATATGGTAAAGTGAAGAGGATATCGCTTGGAGCTGAGTTTGAGGAAGATTCAGTTGCGCTATATGGTCTTCCAAGTAAAAATGGTTTGAAGGTTACATATATAGAAGCTGGATCGTGTGCTGAAAAGTATGGTATTAAAAAGGGTGATTACATATATAATGTAAATGGTACATCAGTAAATACTATTGTTGATTTAAATGAAGCATTTAAATCTTGCATCCCTAGCGACAAGATAAAAATTCAGATTCGCAGAAATAGTAAAGACTTATCAATGTATATAGTTTTAGATGAAAAGAAGGACTAAATTTTTTAAGTTACAAGAAAAAGAGGAGATATGAAAATGAAGAAAATTATTGCATTATTCTGTGTAATTTGTTGCTTGATGTTAGGTAGTGTTTATGTATTTGCTGCTGATACAGAAAAAGATGATGAATATTCATCTACCAATATTACAGTTTCTTTTAAAACTGGAACTGGAAATTATTCAGTTGATGGTAAGAATGTAAAAGGCCAAGCAAGTGAACTCATTAATGGCAGAACTTTTGTTCCAGTAAATATTATAACAGATGCATTAAATGCAACATTAACTGTAGATTTAAAGAAAAAAACTGCAACTATTAATTATAATGATGTTAATATTGTGCTTACTGCTGATAAAAAGGAAGCAATAATTGCTAATAAAAAGGTTAAAATTGATCAAGCACCATATATAAAAAATTCGTCATTTATGGTTGCTATTTCTTTCCTTGCTGACACTTTAGGAGCAGACATAAAAAATGACAAAGGGCAAATTAATTTTGTTAAAGAAATTGCAAATCCAAATAGTATAAAGGATTTTAGTACATTAGTTAAAAAGACTACCAAAGACAAAATAGGTGATAGTTATTACAAATGGTCAATGTACTTACCAAGCGATTTAAAGCTTGACTATAGAAATTTTAATGGGACTGTTAATGAGTTTTATGCTCAAGATGGATCTTATATGGTTGATGTAAGAATATTTGATACAGATGAAACAAGTAATATTGATAAGATAACAGATTTTATGTTAGATTATACAGAAGATTTTACTCTTATTGATTATGGAACAGATGAAAATGGTTCAACAGAATATGTTGAGTTTATTTATAAGGATGATGTATATACATATCAAGATAGGTATTATATAACAAAAAATAAAGAATATAACATAACTGTATATACCCTAAATGAAGATTCATATATCGATGATAAATATCAAAACATTATCAATTCATTTAAGTTTGAATTTAGTAAAGACAGTAGTACTGAAGATTTATCAGATGTCACTAAAGATGGCTATAGAAAATATCAGGATACAAGATTAAAATGGTCCATTAATATGCATCCTGACTGGAGAGAGAATAAAGATGACAAAATTCAAAACATAGTTAGGTTTAATGGAAAAAATGGTGCTTATTTTTCAGTATCAGTATATTCCTTAGAAAAGGGTGAGACTTTAGAGTCAATAACAGCAGATTCTGTTAAAGAGTCAGAAGAAAATTTAAATCCAAGTCTATATAACCTTATAAAGCAGGAAAACACTTCTATTGGTGGAGTTGCATGTACTAAAATTTATTACTCATTCAAAATACTTGATGAGACTAGTTTTGGATGTGAAGTAAATTTTGTTGATAAAAATTATAAGTACATATTAAATTCTATTATTTCAGAGGATGATTATAACAGTATAAAGCAGAGAGAATTAGTAGATGGTATTATAAATTCATTTAGATTCAAAGAATTAGATGCTAAAAAAATAGGTAAACTTTTAGATCCTGATAATATTCCTACATCTAAGAAAACACAGAATATTTCAAATAATAAGTACTCATTTGATATACCTAGCAATTGGAGTAAAGTTGAAGATACAGCTAGTGATATGGTTACATATGGAAAGGATCCTGCATATGTTTTAATAGGTAGTTATGACAATTTGAATTATAGTTTATCTGATTTCGCACAAGGTTATGATGAGACTTTTGAAGTGGGTGAGAATTTTAAAAAAGTAAGCAAAACAGTTACACAAGAAGTGTTTGGTTCTTGTTATAACTACGTATATACTTATGAATCTAGTGGTCAAGAGATAAGACTTGAAGTTCATATATTCAAAAAAGGTAATACTATATACAACGTAACATTCCTTGTAGATAACTTGCTTTATGGCTCTAAGAACGCTGATACTTTTAATAGTGTTTGGAGTTCTTTCAAATTGAAATAGAATTAAGTAGTTTTATCTATTAAGGACTTTGAGGAAAACACTCGCAAAAAGGAAGAATCATATATTAGAAGAATTTTCTATGAAGCTTTTGTATAATAGTACTTAACTACATTGTAAATTTGTAATTTAGTTATTACATAGCATTGTGGTTTGTACTATTGCACAATAGCTTTTTGTTTTTTTATCCATATTAATTTGAGATTGATTCATTTTCATTAATGCAGTATAATAAATGCAGTAGTGTATATAAATATTGTAGCTATTTCATTTATATTTTTAGCAATTATGTAAATTATTAAGCTATAGACTTAATGAAAGGGTAAGGTATCGAGGCATGAGAATTGACTAATTCAGTTTATAAACAAATAACAATTTAGAATGGGCGATATGCCCTTATTTGTGCTGGATTAGTCTGATTATAACACATATTTTTAATAAGTATATTGGTGAATCAATATCAAAATATATTGCAAAACTTTAGCAGTTGATTTTATTCTTCAATATGAAAAGCAAATTATTTATTGCTTTTTTGCATTATTGTTTAAATGCTTATTAAAATATTCTGATTAAAATTAATTTACAAATGTGTTTATTAGAATCTTTCCAGCAATTAAAAGGAGAGATTTTTTTATGCTTATTATTGACGCAATTAATGTAAAAAAGAATTTTCTAGATAGAGAAATTTTATCGTTTGAGAAGCTGCAAATTAGAAGTGGCGATAAGATAGGAGTAGTTGGTAAGAATGGTGCAGGAAAAACTACACTATTAAATATACTTGCAGGGGAGCTGACTCCGGATGAAGGTATTGTAAAAAGCTTCTGTGATATAGCCTATATAAAGCAGATATCAAATGAAGTGCTTGAAGCAGACCCAGCAGTTTTAAGCCAGTTTAATGTTCAAGACAAGCTGCATAATTTAGTTGTTAGTGGTGGAGAAAGAACAAGGTTAAGAATTGCAGGAGCAATTAGCAAAAACAGTGTAGTTATATTTGCAGATGAGCCTACAGCCAATCTCGATTATAAAGGTACGGGGCTTTTAAAGAAAAAGCTGTTAAAAACAGAGACTTTATTATTAATAAGTCATGACAGAGAACTTCTTGATAGCTTGTGCAATAAAATAATTGAAGTCGAAAATGGAAAAGTATCATTTTATGAAGGAAACTATTCCTTTTATAAGCAGCAAAAACAAAAGCTTGTAGAACGAGAAAGGTTTGAGTATGAAAATTATATTGCTGAAAAAAAACATCTTGAAGAAGCCATAATAAACAGAAAAGCACGTGCAAGTACAATTAAAAAAGCTCCTTCAAGAATGGGGAATTCTGAAGCAAGACTACACAAACGAAGCTCTAATGAAAAGCAGGAAAAATTACATGATGCAGCAAAAATTATGGAAAGTAGATTAAAGAAACTAGAGATTAAAGATAAGCCAAAGGAACAGCCAAATATAAAGCTTGACTTTTCATTGACAAATCCGCCTCAAAATAAACTAATAATTTCAGTTAGTAACTTTAGCTTCAGTTATGGGCAGGCAAGTATTTTCAATAACGTAAAATTTGAGGTCTATAATGGTAAAAAACATGCCATTATAGGTGATAACGGCACTGGGAAGACTACCTTGTTAAATGAGATATATAAATGCTATCAAAAGGGAAATTTGAGCTTTTCTGATAAGTATATAAATTCAAACTCAATAAACATTGTTCCAAAGGCTAGAATTGCTTACTTTTGCCAAGATTTGAACAACTTGAATTTACAAAAGTCTATTCTTGAAAATGTTATGAGTGATAGTGTTCAAAATGAAACTACAGTAAGGACAATTTTAGCAAGGCTATTATTCATTGGTGATAGTGTATATAAAAAAGTTGGGATTTTAAGCGGAGGGGAGAGAATCAAAGTTAGTTTTGCGAAACTATTTGTTTCGAATTCCAATGTCTTATTATTGGATGAGCCCACTAATTATCTGGATATACCATCAATTGAAGCATTACAAAGTATTCTTTCTGAGTACGTAGGAACAGTTTTATTTGTATCACATGATAGGTCGTTCGTTGACAGTATTGCGGAGAGACTGCTGGTAATAAAAAATAGTCAGGTGTTAGAATATGAAGGAAATTTAACTGATTATCAAAACAAAAGTAATTCCCCAATAATAAAAGAAAGTACTCAAACACAAAAGTTATTATTAGAGATGCGTATTACTGAGTTGCTATCAAAGCTGAAAGACTCAAATAATGATCAAAAGCTTGAAATTGAGTATCAAGAGCTGGTTTCGAAGCTTAAACAGCTATAGATTAGTATAAAGCAATAAGGAAAACAAATAAAATCAGGCTGTTGCGAAAGATGAAAATAACTAAGCTAATTTATATTTCGCAACAGCCTTTAGTAATTTTTAAGAGTTAAGGCTTGTCTTGGTTATCCGCTTCGAAATCAGTACCTGAATTTGATGGATTATTTCCCAAAATTGATTTGTAATCATATTTCTTATTCTTATCAGGAATAATTAAATATGAATTGGATTTAAATAAACTATCAATAATTTCTTGTGAATCAAATACTTCCCTTGTTTTTGTATCCTCTATTTTGTTTATATAAATAAAATATTCGGTATCACTAAACCTTTTATCCAAGCCATAAAGTTTATAGGTATTCATACTAGGCTTAGAAGATTCCGTAAATGCACTAACTAAAGATAGTGTATCTGAAAGAGAAATATTAGTTATCACATTTTCAAATGCATAGTTGATGATAGGGATGAGCTTTGGCAGTTGCAGTAAATTAACCTTTTGTTGAATTAACTCATTCACAAATTTTATTTGCATTTCCGTTCTTTTTAAGTCAGAACCATCATAATATTTTCTCCATTCAGATGATGCACGGGAATTAGATTTTCTAAAACGTAAAAACTGCTCGGTTTTATCTCCATTTAAAAGTTGGTAACCTTTTTTTAAATCTATATATAAGTTTTGTGTAGGATCTGTATACTTTAAATCTGCAGGAATATCAAAGTATACACCGCCTAATTTATCTACAATTTCTTTTATGGTATCAATTTCAAGATAAACATAATAATCAATCGGTATATTGGTAATATTACTAATTGATTGAGCTGAATACTCTGCTGCTTTGTGCTTTATGTCTGTTAGTGAAAGTCCTCCTAACTTTTCATATTTATTGAAACCAATTGAATAGTAAGCGTTTATCTTGAAAGAACTTGTGCTGTTAGGTTTTGTATCTCTAGGAACTGTCAAGAGGCTTATGTTTTTTGAAATAGGATTATAATTTGCTATTATAATAGTATCGGTGTTTAATCCAGAAGCTTCTTTAATCAGTACTAAAAAATTTATTGGTTCATTTGATGTATAGTTGTCAATCAGATTATTTGTTGAATTACTAGAAGGAGTTGGGAGTTCAAGATTATTTACAGAAGATGAAGCTCTTTTAATATCAACCATTAAGAATATACCCAACAGGAATAATATAATTCCACTAATAAGACTACATGTAAAAATTAATTTGGCAGACTTCATTAATTGATACTCCTTAATCCAATCTACATATATTTATATAGATTTTAGTAATATATAAAGTTCATAATTATATTAAATCATAAGTTAAGCTATATTTAAACAATAATTTAACTCGTTGTAATAATTTATTTTGAACTGTGTCTGCAGGTAATAATTATTGTTGTACTGGTTTACTTGATTAAGATACTTGCTTGAATTTTCCCGTTACTGAAAACTCAAATGAATTATACTATATTCAATAATATTACCAATATTAACTATATTATTTATTAAGTTTAATCTCACTGCTATACAGTTACATAAAACAGAATAATTTCTCTATATAAATATACAAACAATTATTTCTTTCAAAAAGAGCTAAATAACTTCACTATTCAAGCATTGATGGCATATTGAAATTAGTATATAATGGATTTGTATATTAATATTGTAATAAATTGGTGATAACGGTTGACTAATCAATGTCCCTACTTACAAAAATTTTACGAAAATAAAGCTATACTAATATAGTTGGAGGTTATATGAAAAACGAAGTAAGTACAAAAATATTATGTAATGATACTGATGTAAAACAAGCCATTATTTATATGATTAATTATGTTAAAAAGAGTTGGAATATGTTTCTTATTACTATTGTAATAATTATTGGAGTATTGATTTATGGTATAAATAATGGATTTGAAAATTATCTTTATTTTATATTATTACTGTGTATTGCAT
>JAEWZA010000097.1 GCA_023395575.1 Bacillota bacterium | reverse complement strand
AAAATTCAAAAAAAGAGTTAGTATTTTTAGCAAAAAAATAAAAAAATACAAAATGGGAAATTTTAACATAAATTAGAGGCGAGTTATATTTTTAGACCAAATAAAAATTTTTACTCGTCGGAGCTGAATTTGCAAGATTACTGTATTATCAGAATAATATTTATTGTATAATGTAGCTAATAAGCTAAAATAGTAGTCTTTATTACATAAACTAGCTGAAAAACCGATTAACAATATTATATAAAAGTATTGAAGAACAGCAGTTATATCATGCATTTGTAAAATGTCGATATTAGTGTTGATGTACATAGCCTTAAGAGCCTTTTCCATAGTATTGTATACAGTAAGAGAATATTGGAGGAGAATTAATATTAATGGTTGATAATTTAAAAAACATTCTTGCCAGACAAAAAGAAACTCTATCTGAATTACAAAGTGAAATTTCTCGTATTGAAGCAAGTGATTTGGTAACTGAAAATAAAAGCTTAAAAACAGAGCTTTTACAATGCCAAGCCTCATTAAAAAAAGAAATGGACCACAATTCGAGAGTGACAGAAGAAAATAAAAATCTGAGGAATGCTATATATGAACAACTGTATAACGAGAAAATTCAGATACTAAATTCTACTAATAAAAAATTAGAGGTTTACTATAGCTCTAATATTCAAGGTGAGCTAAACCGATTAACCAGCTATGAAAATTCAGTTAAAAAGAGGATAGATGACATGGCTGGCTTATTAAGACAGAATAGAATAGACATCTCAGATGATATGTACACCAGGCTTGAAGAACTTAAAAAGCTGCTCAATACCAAAGTAATTGCTGCTAGAGAAGAACTTCAAAAGAAGGCTAAAACTTTTAATGAGGCTAGGATTGCTGAATTAGAAAAGCTGAGAAATGAGCAGGTTACAGAGCACGAAATAAAGGAACGTGTAAAACAAAACAATATTGAATCATTTATAGGGCTAAATATTATTAATAAGCTGGGTGTTCTATTACTAATTATTGGTGTAATTACTGCATCACAATTTACGTATTTTAAATTACCAGATGTGCTGAAATGCATTTTTGCCTTTATGATAGGTGGACTTCTGCTTATAGCAGGAGAAATTCTCAACCGTAAAAAACCAAATGTATTTTCGCTGGGTATTACAAGCGGTGGTATAGCAATATTATATGTAGCATTGGCACTGAGCTTCTTTAGATTTGAGGTTGTCGAAATGTACCCTGCTTTAGGACTGTGTGTTCTTATAACAGCCGGAGCCTTTGTTTTATCTCAACGGTATAATTCTCAAACTATTTCGGCTTTTGCAATGGTAGGAGGATATCTACCCATCTTTTCAATTACTGGCAGCAAATCTATGATATATGGAGCAATGGTATATTTCGTTATACTAAATGTTTTAGCACTAATTATATCAATAAACAAAAAGTGGAGTATTACAGCTTATATCGGGTTTTGGCTGAATGTATTTGGTTCACTTTATATTGCTTCTATTATGATTGAAGCAAGAAGCTATGGTGCTCCTGTTTTAATGGATGATATTATAACAATACTGTATATCACTTTCGCATTTGCTATATATACACTTATTCCAGTGGTTGGGACTCTTAAGAAAAAACTGGCTTTTAAAACCTCGGATATTGTATTATTAGCATTAAATACAGTAATAAGTGCAGTGTTTTTATATTCCTTATTTTACACTGTCAATTTATCGGATTATACAGGTGCGCTTGCTGTTGCTTTTGCAGCTGTTTATACAGTATTGGGCAGATTTGTTGAGAAGCTTATGCCCAATGAAAAAAAGGCAAGAGCGATATTTTTTATTACAGGGCTTACATTTATTGTTCTGATAATCCCATTCCAGTTTGGACGTGTATGGTTGTCACTAGGATGGTTAGTTGAAGGCGTTGCAATTCTTTCCTACGGAATATACAAAGAAATAAAAGCATTTAAGCGCACAGGCACTATAGTTTCCTTGTTATGTCTATTGGCTTTTATCATATTTGACTTAACGAATATTAGCAGTTCCTTGTTTGTTTATAAGTACTTGGCTATTACTGTTGGAAGCATTGTTATTATGGGTGTCTTGATATATAAAAATGATTTGTTGGGTAAGCAAATAAAGTTATTTAAGTACGCTGTTACTTTAAACATATGGTTTTTTGCAATATATATTATAGGAGTAAAATTAAGCGAGCTTTTATCGGAATTGCTTGTACGCAGCAGCTTTGACATTGATTATTTAATTACTGCTGCAATTGTTTTAGTTAGTTTTGTACTGGCATATATTATTCCTAGAATTAAAGTACTTTTAGACACAGTTATGAAGGTGCTGTCTGTAATAATTTATGCTATAGGCTTAATAATTCTATTTATACTAAACTTCAATTCTCCGGTAATAGGCTATTTGAATGAAGTACCTTTGACAATAAGCATAATTGGTACAATAGAAATAGCAGTTATAGCTTTGCTGTCAATTTTAGTGGTAAGGGATTTGGTTTTAACCCTTGTTTCAGAAAAAAAACTTGGTATAGAATGGTATCCACTGATAATATCCTTCTATTTTGTAGTGATTTTAACACAAAATTTGATAACTCAATTTAAGCTTGAAATGAATAACGCGGCAATAAGTATTATATATTTGATTACTGCTCTTGCATGGATTACATTTGGTTTCTTAAAGAGATATGTATTAATACGTAGATTTGGGCTTGGTATGTGTATAATGGCAGTAGCAAAATTGTTTATTATTGATCTTTCCTTCCTGTCACAAGGCTATAGGGTAGTATCATATTTTGTGTTTGGTGTGACCTTAATTGCCATATCCTTTGTTTACCAATATTTTAATAAAAGAATAGATACTATAAGTGGGGTAATTTCTGATGAGAAAAAGGATAATAGCTAGTGTAGCGATATTACTTATGTTAAGTTTTACAGGTATATACGCAAATGATTTTTCATATAGTGCCAATATTGAAAACAGTGGAAATAAGAAATATAAAGCGGTACGGCTTACTTCTGAAATATATAATAATATACAGGGGAATATGGCAGATTTAGAGCTTTATAGTAAAGAAAATGAACCAATACCTTACTTTATAAATAGTTCAGAGGAAAGTGACTTGATACTTAATGCTGTCTATGAAATGAAGGAAATTAACTCCTTTGAAAAGGACAATTATTTTTATTTTGATTATACACTTAAAACGCCTCAAGATGAGGATGTTACTGCTTCATCAATCAAAGTGGAAACAGAAAATAAAAATTTCGTAAAGGAAG
Source organism: Bacillota bacterium (assembly GCA_023395575.1). GTDB lineage: Bacteria > Bacillota > Clostridia > Acetivibrionales > DSM-1351 > Ruminiclostridium. The sequence goes on along the minus strand of JAEWZA010000097.1, from coordinate 8,251 downwards.
TTGAAATTTTCGGAGGCTATGACAATGTTAAATGGGAAAAAGTTCAGGAAGATATTATTTATAATGTTGATGGGAGTAGAAAACTAGAAATAGCTTTTGATGGTATGAAAAAATACACTCATTATCGTTTTAAATTATCAAATAATTTAGAGAAGATTTCCTTTACTAATGTTAAACTAGAGTACAATAAGGTTATTCAAGAACAAGAGTATTTTACAGATACAATAGTTCCGAAGTTTACCACTGAGGAGAGGGAAAATACAACTGTTGTAAAGATAAATAATTTTAGAAATCTAAAACTGAGCAGCATTACTCTTAAAACAGATAGCAAGTTTAAAAGGTTGGTTACCTTTAATGGCTTTGAGTCCAAAATGCTTTATAATTTGGAGTTTGAAAACACAAAGTACAAAGACTTGACCATTCCATTGGGGCAGTACAGAGTAGCTAACGCTACAGCAGAAATTATAATAGACAATAAGGATGATAAGCCTATAGAGATATTAGGAATTGAAGCTAAATATTTAGTTGATGAGTTGATATTTGATGGTTCGGTAGCGGATGAATACACACTAAAATTCGGAAATAGCGAAAGTATAGCACCGAAGAACTATGATATTTCAAACTACAAGGATCAAATTTTGAAGGAAGGCTATGATGTTTTAAGTATACAGGAAATCATCAAAAAAGAAACATCTGATGCTAATAATGAACAGCAGCTTGACCTTAAGCTGGTTTTTAATATTGTGCTTGGTACAATTGCGGTAGTACTGGGGATAATAATAATCAGAAAGCTAAAAAAATAGGATAGTCAGAGAAATATGAAAATGAGACACAGTAATCATAATAAGGTTCTGTGTCTTTTCTTATAATCAGAATGATTTTGTTCTAACAATATGATACTATCGAGCCATTTGATTTCCTACATAAAAGTTTAACTGTTTTAATAACTATCAATGGTTTGTTGCCAAAAAAATTTGAAGGTATAGTTATTGCTTACATGGTGCACTTTCGAGTTTTGAGTTCATCAGCTATTAAAATATAATTTCATGTTTTTAAAAATACTTATTATTACAATATATAGGGATTGTTTGTAATTATTATAATATCTTCATAAAAAAATAAAAGTATCCTCTCAAACGCAATATTTGCCTAAAAAATAATAATATCTGACAAGTATTAAAAAATTATATGTGCTAAAATTTATATATAGCAAGACGTCGACGGATAAAATTCATTTTTAGAAAAACAATATCTAGTGATTGCAAATTACCAAAATGACAAACTATACGGAGGAGTGCATATGAATAAGGAATATCATGTGGCGGTTACAGGATGCGACTTAGCGGAGGGTACCAAAGAACATCCCTTTCGAACTATTTCTAAGGCAGCTGAAATTGCGGAGACAGGGGACAAGGTCATAGTTCATGAAGGTGAATATCGCGAATGGGTAAAGCCTAATCATAGCGGCTACAGCAATCTCAGCAGGATTATTTATGAAGCGGCAGAGGGCGAAAAGGTTGTTATTAAGGGTTCGGAGAGGATTCAAAGCTGGGAAAAAATAGAGGGGTCGGTATGGAAAGTGGTTCTCTCAAATTCCTTCTTTGGTGATTATAATCCTTATAAAGAGATTTTGACAGGTGATTGGCTGCTTTATACGCCAGGTATTTACCTTCATCTTGGAGATGTCTACTTAAATGGAGTTTCTTTTTACGAGGCTCATTCTTTGGAAGAGGTTAAAAATCCAACCCAGCGCACTGGCGTAGCTGTAATACCGTGGACAGAAAAGTTTGAAAAAATTCTGCATCCTGAGCAAACTATATATCAGTGGTATTGTGAAGTGGATAATGAAAATACAACTATTTATGCAAACTTCCATGGCGCTGATCCAAATAAAGAAGTGGTTGAAATAAATGTGAGAAAATGCTGCTTTTACCCAGTAAAAACAGGCATGAATTACATTACTGTCAGAGGATTTGAGATGGCTCAAGCTGCATGTCCATGGACACCTCCAACAGCAGATCAGCCTGGGCTTTTAGGTGCAAACTGGAGTAAAGGCTGGATTATTGAAAATAATATTATACACGATGCAAAATGTAGTGCAATCAGTATTGGTAAGGAAGCGTCTACAGGACACAATCTAAGTTCCAGAAGGCATCAGAAGCCAGGATATCAATACCAGATGGAAGCTGTATTCCGTGCCCTAAAGATTGGTTGGAGTAAAGAAAAAATTGGTTCTCATATTATTAGAAATAATGTCATTTATGATTGTGGGCAAAATGGTATCGTAGGGCATATGGGTTGTGCCTTCAGCGAAATTTACAACAACCATATTTATAATATTGCAGTTAAGCATGAGTATTTTGGCTATGAAATAGCAGGTATAAAACTTCATGCACCTATTGATGTAAAGATACATCACAATCGTATTCACAACTGTACGCTAGGTACTTGGCTTGATTGGCAGGCGCAGGGTGTTCGTGTCAGCAATAATCTTTATTATAATAATGACCGAGATTTGATGGTAGAGGTTAGCCATGGCCCATATTTGGTGGATAACAACATTTTTGCTTCAGATTATTCCTTTGATAATTTTTCACAGGGAGGAGCATATGTTAATAATCTTTCCTGTGGCAAGATGTATTTGACCAAGGTATTGGATAGGGCTACACCTTATCACTTCCCTCATACCACTGAGGTGGCAGGTGCGGCTATAGTGTATGGTGGTGATGACCGTTTTTACAATAACATATTCGTTGGTGGAGAAGGCATAGAGAACTGTGGAACTGCGGGCTTTAATGCTAATCCAGCCTCATATGAGGAATATGTTGACCAGATACTCAGTCTAGGCGTAGGGGATCATGAAGTATTTAATAAAGTTGAACAGCCGGTATATATTTCTGCAAATGCTTATTTGAACGGGGCTGAAGGCTTTAGTCGTGAAAAGGACTGCTATACTGACAAATCCTTTAATCCCAATGTAAAAATTGTTGATGAGGGTAAGGAAGTATATATTGAAATCAATGTTACAAAGGGATTGCTGGACATACCATCAAAGGTGGTTTCTACTGAGACACTTGGTACGGTACGAATAGTTGATGCCATATTTGATGACCCTAATGGTAATCAGATTGTAATGGATACCGATTATACTGGAACTCCTAGAGTAGAGAAGCCTGTGGTAGGGCCTTTCCAAGGACTAAAAGAGGGCTTTAACCGCATAAAGGTATGGGGTTAGGCAAATTATAATGAGGCAAGAAAGCATCCTTCACTTCTATCACCATCCAGGGTTCATAGTGTGCTAGGAGCTGTTGCAAAACAAGAAATATATACCAACAGTAGACTGCTTAAATAGTACTCCCGTACAATATATATCAATAGCTCGCTCCCGAAATTGACGCTGAAATAATTGCGGTGAAGAACAAGCACTTCCGCCGACCGTATTAAACTCGACATCCTGTCTCGGGTCAATACTCACAGCTACATCATGTAGCTGTGTCGGCGACAATACTTGTTCTTCACCTATTATTTCTAGCATCAATTTCTAACCGAGCTTCGCAATTATATACATATTGCACTCGCGTACTATTTCTTGCAATAAGACATCGGTATAGAGAAAATGTTGTATTCCAACAGCCTCATGCTCTACAACATAACAGCAACCAAAACTATACAGATCCTACAAAACCAGACAGACAACCTAGCTCCAATCAACATGCATAGAATTTTATCAATATAATATATGAAGAATTCAAAAATGGCACAGTACCCAAAACTATGCCATTTAACAACATTAAGCTTTTTCATAAATTGATTTACATAAAATTAGTTATGCGTTAAACTTGCGTTCATCTCAACCCCAAATTTTCAAAAATAGCAGTACTAACATCAGCTTTGTTCAGAGTATAAAGGTGTATGCCTTGAACACCAAAGTCAAGCAATTCACTAATTTGCTTAGTAGCATATTCTATGCCAGCCTTTTTAAAGTCATCAGCATTATTTTCGTATTTTGTAAAGATTACTTTTAGCTCCTCTGGAATTGATGCGCCGGACAAATTAACTATTGTATTAATCTGACTTGGGGCTGTAATTGGCATAATTCCAGCTGAAATTGGGATATCTATACCTTGCTTTCTAGCCTGCTCATAAAAGCTGTAGAAAATTTTATTATCAAAGAACAGCTGTGTAAGCAAAAAGTCTATGCCTGCCTCTACCTTTGCTTTTAGAAATAATAAATCCTTCTCCTGATTATGGGATTCAGGATGTACTTCTGGGTAACAAGCACCGCCAATGCATGTGTCTGACTTTTGCTTAATAAGGTTAACAAGATCTAAAGCATATTTATAGGGTCTGTTAAAAAAAGTTTCATCCGGCATGTCTTTTGGACGATCACCTCTGAGAGCTAAAACATTGTTGATTTGATTTGCTTTTAGCTCACCGAAATATTGGCTGAAAGAGCATTCATCCAAGGATACACAGGTTAAGTGAGCAAGTGCCTCTATATTACATTTGTTTTGAACATAGGAGGCAATATCCAGAGTTCTTTTACTTGTACTTCCTCCTGCTCCATATGTAATACTAATAAAGTCAAGCTTTAGATTTTTAAGTTCATCTAGAGTATTAAAAAGCACTGGAAAGTCATCATCTTTTTTCGGTGGGAATACCTCTAATGAAAACACATTTTTTTTTGAACTGTAAATATCTTTAATCATTATAAACTCCTATCTAGTCTTCCTACGGATTCATTTTTACTAATTAATTATATCATAGAAATTGGGAAAATTAAGTTTATTATTATATTTTGAAGATATATTAAATGTTCAAAAATGATGTAAATATTAATAAAATATTATATAATTGTAGCAATGTAACGAATTGTTTAACGAAACAAAGTTTATTTGTGATAAATTTATATTTGTAAATTTCTTGGAGACATTATGAAGGATAAAACTATGACGAAGAATAAAAATAATATAATCAAAATGAATAAAATAGAAAAAGTTAAAAAAAACACTAAGAAAAAAGCAAAGAAGAAGCTTTTAATTAGCTTATTTTTATTGATAATTACCGGAATATCAGCTTTAGCATTCACACTAATTATTAACTTATATGTTAAGGTATCTGTCAATGATAAGATTATTACTGAAGAAAAAGCATCCTCTATAGATGCTGATTGCATTCTTGTACTAGGAGCTGGTGTATGGAATAATGGAAATCCAAGTGCTATGCTTGAGGATAGACTTCTACAAGGTATTAAATTATACAAAAATGGAGCTTCAGACAGATTACTTATGAGTGGTGATCATGGCAGAAAAGAATATGACGAGGTTAATGTCATGAAGCAATATTCCATTGACAGAGGTATAACCTCAGAACATATTTTTATGGATCATGCAGGTTTTTCTACATATGAGAGCTTATATCGTGCCAGAGATGTTTTTGAAGCTAAAAAAATAATTATTGTAACTCAGAAATATCATTTGTATAGGGCTTTGTATATTGCTGACAAGCTAGGAATAGAGGCATATGGTGTTGCTTCGAATCCAAGGAGATATGCAGGGCAGACAAGAATGAGCTCCAGAGAAATATTAGCTAGAGTAAAGGACTTTTTCAATGTAATTATCAAACCTGAGCCAACTTTTCTAGGAGAAAAAATATCCCTGAGCGGTAGTGGTGATTTAACAAATGATTAATTCAAGTCTATATCAAAATTTAGTACCCAAATGGGGCGAGAAGTTGTAGACTTGCTTGACAATACTATCGGCCGATATCATTAGATATTTAGCCGATAGTAATTGAATTCAAATGTTTTTGCTATTTTTCCAAGAACCATCTGCTGTGCATATGGATTCTGTACCATCGTCGTTTATTATTTTTGAACCAACGGCATGTCTTTTATGATCGTAAACGCAAAAGGGATCCTTACCTGCGTTTCCACCTGGTTTTTCAAACTTAATTTCATTTTCACCTATTATATCTACAGAAATATTATCTTGCTTTTTGCGATTTTGCATTATATCACCCTTTCATAAATCCAATTTAACTTAAAATAATGTCTTATATAAATATGTGTAAATATAATAAATAAATTCAATGAAAAAAAATACATTTCTGTACATAGTAATTAGCCAATAATAATTATCTTACTTTCGCACAAAAATCTATCGAAAATCAAACTTATCATTTGTAATTAGAAAAACTCAAATGCTGTTATCATGTTCTCATCTCTAATAGAAAACCATATACTATTGATATAACTATTAAAATTTGTAGGCAAAATCGAGGAAGGTGTAAATTATCCAGAATATTTTACAATAATTGCTCATTGCTTAGATAGATAAAACCATTATAATATACATATAGATTAATAGTGGGAATTATGTTTATTAAACTTAAGAAGCAACTGATTTCTTACACAGTTAAAATCCTTATATATTTTAGGGAAAGAGGAGCTACCACTTTAGATAGCAATTTACTGTTCTAATCTAGTTGGAACTATTCAAATTTAAGTAATACATCTTTTTATTCTATAGATTATCTATAGTTGTTATATTATTTTTGCCCTCAGGCAACACTATGATATTGGTGTAGGGGTATGGGGTTAAAGATTTCCCCGAAAATAAAAGTGTAGTTAAAAAATGATTTGACTTTTTATTTGTTGACATAAGTAGTGCTGAAGGAAATGTTAACATAAGTTATCTTTATAAGGTTTGTTTTTTAGCAATATTTAATTTAGATTGTAGGACTATTATTGATGTCGAGGAGGACAATTGAATGGGTTATATTAATGGTTTGTTTCATGTTGGAATTGATATAGGTTCAACTACAGTTAAGGTAGTAATTCTGAATAATGAAAACAAACTGGTATATAGCAGATATGAGAGACATTTTTCAGATATTAAAAACAAGCTAAAGGAATTGCTCATTGATGCCTATAAAATTGTAAACGATGCAGCTTTGACAATCGTTGTTACTGGTTCTGGAGGAATAAGTCTGGCTGAAAGCATGGGGGTAGCTTTTACTCAAGAGGTTATTGCCTCAACAAAGGCTATAAAGACCTTTTATCCTCAAACAGATGTGGCAATTGAATTGGGCGGTGAGGATGCAAAGATAACTTATTTTAATGGCGGTGTTGAACAGAGAATGAATGGTACCTGTGCAGGCGGAACAGGTTCTTTTATAGATCAGATGGCTACATTGCTGAGAGTAGATGCGTCAGGTTTAAATGAATTAGCTAAGGACTATGACACAATTTATCCAATAGCAGCAAGATGTGGAGTTTTTGCAAAGACAGATGTTCAGCCTCTTTTAAACGAAGGTGTTGCAAAGGAAGATATTGCAGTGTCTGTACTTCAGGCAGTTGTTATCCAAACCATAAGTGGTCTGGCCTGTGGAAGACCAATTAAGGGTAATGTTGCATTTCTGGGAGGTCCATTATATTTCCTTTCAGAGTTGAGAAACAGATTTATAGATACTTTAAAGCTGGAAGATAGCCAAGTTATTTTTCCTGAAAACTCACAGATATTTGTTGCAGTTGGAGCAGCATTAACCTCAATTAATGAAAAGCCTATACAATTTAAAAAGCTGTTAAATAATTTAGACAAGTTAGGTGAAGTGCATGCAGCTGAGTCAGCTAGACTTGAGCCTCTATTTGCAAATGAAGAACAATATAAAGAATTTAAAAGCAGACACCAAAAAAGCACAGTGATGAGAAGGGATATTTTCACCTATGAGGGTAACTGCTTTTTAGGAATTGATGCTGGCTCAACTACAACAAAAGCAACTCTTATAGATAATGAAGGTGCAATACTCTATTCATACTACGGAAGCAATGAGGGCAGTCCGCTAAATTCAACGATAAAAGTGCTTAAAGAGCTGTACAGCATTTTACCTGATAAAGCTCAAATAGTAAATTCAACTGTTACAGGCTATGGAGAAGGCTTGCTCAAGTCAGCGCTAAATATAGATATTGGTGAAATAGAGACAATAGCCCATTACAAGGCAGCAGAGTTTTTCTGCCCAGGGGTTGACTTTATACTGGATATCGGCGGTCAAGACATGAAATGCTTAAAAATAAAGGATGGCAATATTGAAAGCATTCTTCTGAATGAGGCGTGTTCTTCGGGCTGTGGCTCGTTTTTAGACACCTTTGCAAGCTCATTGGGGATGAGCATACAAGATTTTGCTGCTCAAGCTATTCAGGCAAAAAATCCTGTAGACCTTGGTTCAAGGTGTACTGTATTTATGAATTCAA
>JAEWZA010000034.1 GCA_023395575.1 Bacillota bacterium | reverse complement strand
GAATTTATTTTTATCGCACAAAGCCTTGCAATATCGTCTACAAACTTACCGACTGAGTATTTAGAGGCTTTATTAAACTCTTCTTGAGTTATTGCTCTGCCATCTTTTTTGATTAACAGATATGCATTTCCATCTTTTGTTTCTTTATGTTCAAATAAACCTGTATCCATTAATTTATGATATTCTTCAGAGTTATCTTCCATCCAAACAGGATATTGCGTTGCAATTTTGGCATTACCTGTTTTTACAAGTTTTTCTTTATCTAATTCTGACAATCTGAGAGATTTTGCAAAGTTACCTATCAATGCAGGAACTGACGCTCCATCTGCTTCAAATGTCTTTCCTTTTGCTTTAGAGACAACATGCCCGCTTTCTTCTGCGATAATACGAATTCTGCCTCTATCAACCTCAAACATGCCAACACCTAGTCCACCACCTGGCATAACTATGAGGTTTTTAGAACCCTTAGTAAGTAAGTCTCCATATTTATCTTCGTTTTGAAGTACTTCATTCAAAACACCGGCAACCGCACCATACATATCGTTAGCAACTACAAGTTTAAAATGATCAGATACTTTAACTCCTCTTGCAGTGAGCATTCCCTGAATGTGATTAAAATCTATATCACGAAGCTGTGCTTTTGTGCTTGAGTCCCTTAAATTACTTATGATTTTAACCTTATTATTTTGAGATTGGGCAGGCACAAATATTGCAACATTATCTAGGAATCTATCATTTTCAGGAAGATTGTAGATATTTTGCCTTACGATTGTAGCGATATTATCTGCAATTCCACCCAAGAAACCTTGAGCTCCATTAATACCATTGGGACAAACAACTCCATCTTTTATAACAAAGGTCTTTGATTTATCTCGTGACTCCAATCTCCTTTTTATACTTGCCTCAGGAATACTAGCACCACAGTCCCCATAAACATTAAAACCAAAATTGACGTTATGTTTAGGGTAATTACTACCAATAGAACAAACTCTCATAAATCTCTCTTTCTTCTTAATGAATTGCTTATACAAAAGTCAAAAAGCCTTTTCTTTGCTAGTTTGGAAGTTGGTTTTTACACAAATTAACAATAAGATTTATGGTTTTTTATGGTAGGCTTTAACCATTTCTATGTTTACATCTACAATCTTTTTATTTATGCCTGTCTTCTCAGTAGTGTATTTTTTAATATCTTCTTCTTTTGTAATTATCGCACCAGGTACAATCGCAATATTATCAGGAATAGTAACCTTAGCAATATAAGAATGTGCTCCGATTTCGACATTATGACCGATTACAGCAGCATCTATTGTTGATTTAAAGCCAACAAATGTGTTATCGCCAATATAAGAAGGCCCATGAACCAATACTCCATGGGAGATTGATACATTTTTTGCTATGTAAATAGAATAATACTCGCCTTCTACATACATCAAGTTTTCGGTAAATATTCCATCACCTTTGTTTGAAGCATACCCGTGAAGTACACAAAAATCTTGAATATTTGAACCTTTACCTATATAAAAAGGTGTGCCCTCATCAGCTCTTAAAACAGCATTAACGATGTGAACATCCTCTTTTATGATTACATCACCCGTAATTCTTGAGTGCCTTACTGTCGCGCTCTCATCAATTTGAGGCTCTTTTATCTCTTTTGGAAGATACTTGATGTCTTCAATAATTTTATTTTCTTCGATATGATTCATAATTACTTTCTCCTATACATGCCATAGATTAAACAACTCGTTAAAAGATGTTAGTGTCTGAGGATCTGCTTCTGACGACATATAAAACTCAATAGCACTTTCGATGACCTTTGCAACATTTGCATCTTTGACCTGATAATAAACGTGCTTGCCTTCTCGTCTTTCAACCACAAGATTGTTGAGTTTCATCAGTTTTAAGTGCTGAGATACTCTTGACTGGCTAATATGTAACTTTTCAACAATAGAATGCACATCTAGTTCTTGTTGTATCAACAGACCAAGAATTTTGACCCTATCTGGGTTTGACAAAAGCCCGAAAAAATCAGAAATAGATTTAAATATACTATTAAATTCTGCTCTATTCATTAACAAACCTATCACGTTTTACATGCCTACATATTATCATATTATAATATCATAATATGATACAGCAGTCATTATTCTTTCAAAATAAAAAAACTGCGGCCTCATTTTGGATTATAAAGCCGCAATTTTCAAATTAGAATCATATTATATTTGTTATTTGCTTGAAATACGAGAACTTCCACCTGCAGTTGAAAGCATATTCAAGTACAGGATTTTATTAGCTGTTGCTTTATCCATGTTTATGAACTTAACACCAATTTTGCCATCAACAGCGCGCATTACTTGTCCTTCGGTTTTTATGTTTACATTACCAATTTTGATATCTAGAGGAATTACATCCCCAACTTTTGCATTGGTTGTATTTTCAAGCTCCATGCCTGTTTTAGAAATATTGAATACCTGTGCACTTGAATCTTTAGCACTTACAGATATTTGCTGAGAGTCAAAACGTATTGATTCTCTTTTTGTATGACTGTCTGTTGCTTTATCAATATCCTTAAACTCAGGAGTGGTTGTCTTTTCCTGTATCTTGTCGTCTTTATATGTTTGTCTATAGAAACTATTTTCGTTTCTTGGTAAGTTTGTTACTTCGTATGGATTGTAATGAACAGGTGGAGCCATTGTTTGCATTACAATTAGATCACCCATTTCTAATCCGAACGAACCTGTAAGAGCTGTATAAAGTTGAAGGGTTACATAAGTATCAAGAATCAACAACCTTCTGTAATCATTGTCAACTATTGTTTTCCAACGGTAATCTTCTCTGGCATCATGAGGCGCTACACTTCTATTTCCATTTCTAAATTCTGCGTAATTGGTAATAATCGCATCTTTTATATCAAAGTTCAAGTCGTTAGAATTGATATATGAATTATTAGCATATAGATGCTGAAGTGCTAAACCACGATTTTCAAGCGAAGCATCATCTTGATTATATGACAATGTTGCATCCTTCATTTTGTAATCCGTTCCTGGTATATATAGTGGGTTTGTGAATACAATAAGAGTAGTTATAATAGGTTGCTCATAATATGTTCTTGTTAGAGAGCTTCCCGTATATTGTTCAACCAGCGAAGGATACACTCCTCTTAGGTCAAAATTCAACATACCTCCATTTCCGTATGAATGGAAACCAGTTGCTTCAAGATCTTTTGTTGCTGTTGTATCAAGCGGATTGTTTGAATATAATCTTTCAGCTTTTTCTTCAGTAGTATAATTGAAACTTGGTCTTGAAACAGTAGAAATATATGAACCAGGAGCATCATAAGCATGAGCAATAAAGTTATCGGATCTTATTATTACATCTGATTGAGTAGAGCTTCCAATACCTTTTACAAAAGCATTAAAGATATTTAAAGTACTGTTTGGATTATCTCCGCCATTTGCATCGAGCACTTCAATTCTAACTGTTTCAGGAACTGCTCTTCCGGTTGCGCCTTGGAGCGTAATTCTATCGTGAGGATATAACATATCATCAAGGTCATTTCCAATAGTATCAATCAGACCAAGATTATAGATAGTAAGGTTCTTACCTTTATCTGTTATATGAAGATTTTTTCCTGCTGTAATTGTTCTAATTGTAGTATTATCACCATTGAGTACTAATTTCATTGAACCATTTTTAGAAATTGCCTGCCAAATATTTGAACCTAGAGTTCCTGTATTATTTATATTTACATCATTCTCAGCTTCAAAACTTAACCAGCTGTTAACTCCGATATCTGTTTGTTCATAGTTAAATGCATTTCCTGCTTCACCTAGTCTATCACTTGTAATAATAGATATATTTTTACCTTTAACATTTGGTTGTGTTTTGTCAGTATTGGCATTTAAGATTGAATAGCCCTTGTAGTATGCTGTATCTACCGGCGCAGGATTTACATCAACCTGTTTCCAATCAGCTGCAGTGAGCATAATATTTCCATCTGCTGTGATTGAATTTACTTTCATATCAGAATCTTTGCTTCTTATATTAATCAATCTTTCTGTTGATAGTGAGTCATTTGTAGCGCTAGCTGTTATTGTACCTCCCACATTAACATTTACAGATTCAGTATAGTCTCTTGTTGAAGCGTTAACACTAAATCCTGGTTTTGCATTTGCCGTATCCCCAATGTCGCCATCTTCAACATCAATAGTTAAATTTCTAGCAGATTTCAATAATGTCTTATAAGCACTATCAAGACTAGCAAGATTTTGAGATGCATTTTGAGTAGTTGTATCAGGGTCAACTATGCCGTTTAACAAGTTGCCTGTATCTATCGTAATTGTTATGTTTCCATTTTGAGCATTTACATAATTGTCATTATTGGAAGCATATTCACCTATTGTTATATCTGAGTTATCCGCTATCAAACTAATATCATTATTAATTGCCTGTATTATACCTTGAACGATAATACCCAAAGCCCCTTTGTTCTGAACAATAATATTTCCGGTTGTATTGCTAATAAGTCCCGTCGTTGTCAGATTTATTCCTGAAGTAGATGTTGTATTTGTATTGTTAACATTGACAAGTCCGTTAGCATTAATTACCCTGCCTGATATATCAATACCGCTATCACCTGCGTTTGTTATTACGGTGTTACCTGAAACATTATTATTTGTAGCACCCGCGATTTTAATTGCGCCGGTACCTGAATTATCAAGAGTAAGAGTTCCTGTTGAATTTGAAACCAAACCTGTTGAAGCAATACTCAAGTCTCCTGCAGTATTTGTAAGCGTAGTAGAACCTTTAGCATTTGTCACATTACCTGAAACAAGTATCCCGTCAGGACCACCTGTATTAGTTATTGCAAGTGCACGAGCTGTACCACTAGGAGTTAGGCTTTGAACATCGCCTTGTATCTCAATACCTTCTCCTGTATTTTTTAGTGAAATATCACCATTTGTATTTTTAACAAGGCCTATTACGCCTGAATTCTTTTCAACTAATAGCTTTCCACCTTTGTTATCAATTGTAAGTGTACCGCCTGTATTTTCAACTTTACCTGTTGATGCAATTTTTATACCTGAAGTTGTTTCAGTCGAATTGTTATTTATATCAGTTGTTCCATTTGCATTAGTTACTGTTCCTGATATTTCAACTCCATTTGCTCCCGAATTTGTTATGGTTGTGTTCCCTGAAACATTATTTGTTAAAGTTCCAGCAATTTGAACTTTTGAGCCAGAATTAGTAACTGTTATATTTCCTGTTGAATTAGTTACAGTTCCAGTTGAAGCAAGATTCAACAAACCTGAGGTATTGGTAATATTTGTTGCTCCTGTATTTGTAGCAGAACCTCCAATTTGAGCGCCACCTGCTCCGTTATTTGTAATAGCAAAAGTCCCAACATTAGTAAGTGTTGATCCCGCTACTGTTTCAAGTTTACCAGTACCACTATTTGTTAAAGTTAATGCGCCATTTTGGTTTTGAACTTTACCGGTAGCCCCTATTGTCAAATCACCTGCTGTATTATTTGCAATAGTAGTATTACCTTTTCTGTTTTTAATAAAACCTAAAACGTTTGTTCCATTTGTTGAAGTTGAAGTATAAGTACCTGTAACATCAACTGTTGGCTGCTGCGCTGCAGAAACTATTCTATTTGGAATTGATACTGCTTTAGCAGTTATTGTAACAGTACCTAATCCTGTATCACCTACACCGTTATTACCTGAAGATAACAACTCTTTTAATTCAACTTCTGCGTCATTTGAAGTAATTGTTGTAGATGCTGAAGTTGAAGCAAGTTTAGTACCCGAAACACCTGATATAGTACCTGCTTCATAATTATTAGTTAAATTATGAACAATAACTTTATGATTTGTGTTATTTGTAATACTTACTGTTCCATATCCGTCAGAATATGTGTAAGTACCTGAACCATTTTTAGTTGTAGCATTTACCGTGATTGAACCTGATGTTGCATCAGTGTTATAAATATGAATATTACCATCTGTATCTCTTAGGGCCTTAATGTTATTTGAACTATTCAAATATGTTGATTTAAGAGTTTTGGACATATTGTTAACGTCGTTGCTATCAAGAGTTAATGAATTATACAAAGTATCATCGATAACAATATTTCTATCAGCATTACCTGCTTTTATCACACCGTTATTTGTTAAAGTTTTAGCTTTAATAGAAATATCCTGACCTGCAATGATGTGTCCATCTGAGCGCAAGCTAACATTACCAGCTGCTTTATTAAATTCTATATTGCCTTGAGAAGCTATTATATTTCTTTCTACAGTATCAACAACATCATTAAATACTATGTTGCCACTGTCATTAAATACATCTAGGTACTTATCAGCTACAGTATTTCTAATATAACCGTTTAAAGTTATATCTGCAGTAGATGAAATCAAGTCTAAAGGATTATTATGGTCGAAATATGTGCTTATATGGATATTACCATCACCTGTTGTGTCATAGACTCTTTGTACATTGTGAGTCATTCCACCCCAAGCAACTTTACCAGGATTATTATAAGCTGTACCGTTAATAGTTAACCCTGTGCCAGATGTATCAAATATAATATTGTTAAACACAAGATTATAATTTGAATAATTATCTATTGTTAGACCTCTGTCATAAGTTTTGAACTCGCCACTTCCGGCTAAAGATTGCAAACCAGTTATCTGTATTTTTGCAGGCTCCATAGTTATGTTTTTAAACACATAAGTAGGATCTGAAACCGTAACAGCAGGCAATGGATTTAGAGTTAAATTAGAAATTTCAGCTGCCAAACTGCTTTTATTTGCATTGTAAGTTACTCTTGAAGAATCAATATCGCTGTTTAGGGTATCTAGGTCTGTAATAAAGCCGTTATATGAAGATATTGAACTGTTTATATTATTAAAAGTATCTGTTTTTTCAGTATCATCTGTAAATATGTATTTACCATTGTATGTAGACAAAGATATATCAGAAGTTGCAACTTGTTGATCTGCAAGTATTTTAGCCTTTTCACCAGACCATGCATTTCTTATAGCACTTATCTGGGTAGAATTTAGACCTCTTGCCATTGTTTGAGTAGAACTTGAAGTAGAATCAACACTTCCGTCTGTTTTATAATTTGTTGTTGTAACTGTATAAGTTGCGTTGTAGTTATATGCAGCTAAAACTGTATCTATTGTTGTAGCATCATCAGAATCTGTATCAGCTGCTAATATCTGATTCCATAAAGTTGTAAAGGTTGAGGAGTCAATATGTGTATTGTTTGAATATTCGGTTTTAGACTTTAATCCACCACCGTCACCTGAGCCATAGTATTCGGAAGAACCGACATATGCATGTGTTGCGTCAGCATTATAAGCATAATTATCTATAACATCTGCCATAGCAGCATTTACTTCTGCAACTGTCATTGTTCCACTTGCATTTAATGCATTTAAAGCTGCTTGATATTGATTTCTTAATAGCGTAAACTCAGCAATCGCTTCGTTATTTTTAGTTTCATCAGCATATAATTCTGCAAGTTTGGCATCAATTGCTGCAATGTTTGTATTAATATCATCT
>JAEWZA010000426.1 GCA_023395575.1 Bacillota bacterium | reverse complement strand
CAGGTAGGGTTAGTCTCTTACAACCCGAATCCGGCAGCTAACTTCGTAAGCGTTGGGGAGAAAGTGAATTTAATTTGTTATTTCTATCCAATGCTACAGTTAATACTGTAGTATTTTCAATTAGCATTCATTTTCTTTCATATTTATTAACACTTAAAAGTATAAGTGCAAAAAGTAACCTTGCACAATTAACTGCACTTTTTGACAAAAAAAGGCATCAATTACTTTAATTATGCTGTAAGTGTCACAATCTAGTTGCGCTTTTAAAAGCGAGCGGCTAAATCATTTTTTATAAATAAGGAGGAAAATTTAGTGATCAAAATTTGTATTGCAGGTATTGGCCGAACAGGTAAGGAAATTTCTAAAGCAATTTTAAATGACAAAGACCTTAATATTGTTTCTGCTATATGCAGTCCAAACAGCAAATCTTTGAACAAGGATTTGGGGCAGGTAATAGGTACGGATGATACTGGAGTAATTATTAAAAGCTCTGAAAAATTGGAACAGGTAATTTTTAAAGACAAACCGGATGTTGTAATTGATTTTTCAAATCCAAAGGCTGCTCTTAAAAATGCAGTGATATTTTCAAAGTATAAAGTCAATATTATTATTGGAACAACTGGATTTTCGCATTATCAGCTGAAAAAGATATTTGTATTAAGTAGAAAATATAAAAATGGAATATTATATGCACCTAATATTACTTTAGGTGTAAATGTGTTGATGCTTCTTACAAATATAACAGCAAGCCTTTTGAATAACTACGATTTCCAAATCACAGAAGTGCATCACAAAAATAAACAAGACTCACCATCAGGAACAGCAAAAAAAATAGCTTGTGAAATTCAGAATGGATTAAAAAACGTAGGTTCACAAACTATTAATAATTATAATATACCTATAAATTCAGTAAGAGCTGGAGGGGTAATTGGCAAGCATGAGGTTATGATTGTTGGAGATGAAGATAAAATAGAAATAAGTCATGAATCTTTTTCTAGAAAAGCATTTGCTGAAGGTGCAATAAAGGCAGCTAAATTTATTCACAAAAAATCAGGTTATTTTGAAATGAAGGATGTTCTTGATTTAGAGAAGGTATTGAAAACATATATAGAAAATGCAAATAAAAATATAACTAAAAGGCAAAAAAACTATACAGGTAACCTTGATGTAGAAATAGTCTAATAAGGACATATAATTCTGGAATTACTCAAACATAGCTCACTATTGAGGCGGGCTATGTTTTTGTTCTTTTCAGCACTTTTATAATTAGAACTATCAATTTATATATCACAAAAATTAACTCAATGGTTAAAAGTATAAATACGATTATTACTAAATCCTGATTTTCTTTAAAAATTGATTTAATTTTAGCTCTATAATCCTCTTGTGCTACAACTGTTTTATCCGAATATAAATTAACTTCTATAACTGTGTCATCATTTAACATGTAAGTTAATACACCTGCAATTGTATCTGTATTAATGGGTAGAGTTAATTTTTCATTGATATCAAACCTGATATTTTTAATAAAACTGTTACCCTTTGGATAAGTGTAGAAAACATCAATTTTGCTTATTAAATTGACCTCGAAATCTTCTATAGTTATATTTCTCAAAGGTGTATTTTTGGAAACTAGAACACCAGTAAAAAAGTTAGAAAAACCATAATCAAATAGCTGAGAAGTTTGTGCGAGAGCTTTATCTTCAGTTGAATCAAATACTACAGCTATTAACCGTCTATTATCCCTGGTTGCTGTTGTTACAGAAGTAGTTCCCTGCTGAGGAGTAGAACCAACCTTGCCACCGTCAACACCTGAATAGCTCCAAAAAAGCTTGTTTTGGTTAGTGAGAATTGAAGAGTCCTTTCCATTAATCCAAGCTATACCCTTTGAACCAAATAATGAATTAAAGGTAGAATTTGAAATTGCAAACTTCACAAGTTTTGCTATGTCCTTAGCAGATGTGAATTGCTTATCATCATGTAATCCAGTTGGATTAACAAAAAATGTATCAGATAAATTTAACTCTTTTGCTTTGTCATTCATATAACTAACAAATTTATCTATATTACCATCACCCACATATTCAGCTAAAGCTATTGCAGCATCATTTCCTTGTGATAGCATAATGCCGTATAACAAATCTTCTACACTGTAAAGATTTCCAACTACAAGGTTCAAGGAGGAACCGTTTATTTTTGCGGCATTTTTACTTATAGTAACCATAGAGCTTAACTGGGATCTTTCAATGGTTACCAAAGCAGCCATCAACTTACACATAATTGATGGTGAGTGAATAGCATCTGATCCTTTTTCATATAATACTTGACCTCTAGTAGTATCCATCAAAATAGCTGAAGTGGCAGATAATTCCTCTTCAGGTGACCAAGCAAAAACAGATACACTATTTAATATTAAAATAAACATTAATACAACTAAAGTGGGTTTTTTTAATTTATTTTTCATTTTTCTCCTGTGGAAAAAATATTAATAATAGTTAACTCCTAATTACCTATATAATAATTTATTATGTAATAATTAACAAGCAAAAAGTATAAAGAAATTATTAAGAAAGTATTACAGAGATTCAAGTATATTTTGTATTGTGTTCAGTTTCATGTATATTAATGTAATTTATTTACCATAATACTCTTGATTGGTTAAAATACCTAGCTTCAAAATGAATTTTTCAATTGTAGAAAATTTCGTTTTATTCCTATTTATATATCAGAATTTTGAGCTGAAAAGGAGTATTAAATTGGGACTATTTAATTCTATTAGTAAGTATATTATTTATAAAGAAAAACCTAAAAAAAATGATTTTGTTCTTGAAGAGAACAAATCTATAAATTGTGAAGCCACAAAAAATGTTGATTCTTTAGATGTTTTTAATAGAGCAGAGGTTGAGGGAGCCTTTATAGGCTGTCCGGTTAAGGATGATATTTTAAAAAATAAAATTTCTAATGATTTTGAACTCAATAAAAAAGTAATTAAGACATCTTATGATATTCCTAAGAATAGCGATTTAGTACTTAGGGAATTTAATTTGACTGTTAAGGAAAAAAACATAAAAGCTTTTATTGTTTTTATAGATGGAATGACAAGCAGTACTAATATAAGTAATTTTATTCTAGAACCACTTATGCTTCTTTCAAATATAAAAATATATGACGAAACAAAAGCTATAGGCGATTTTATATTTGAAAGGCTGATTCCCTATAATCAGATAAAAAAAGCTGAAAATTACACAGATGTTGTAAGTGCTGTTAATTTTGGCGGATGTGCAATATTTATTGAAGACTTGGAATATGCTTTTGTTGCTGATATAAAAACATGGGAGCATAGAGGGGTTGATGCTCCTAAATCTGAAACTGTTATTCGTGGCCCTCAGGAGGCATTTAATGAACAGATAAGATCCAATACGGCTTTGATAAGGAAGATTCTAAAAGACAAGGATTTGATAATACAGAGTGTATCAGTAGGTGATAGAAGTAATACTCCCTGCGCCGTAATGTATATAAAAGATATTGCAAATGATTCGCTAGTTCATGAAGTATTAAAAAGAGTTAAAAGTATAAAGGTAGACTATATATTTGACTCTGGTGAGTTGGAACAATTATTGGAGGACAGTACATTTCTTGCAGCTCCTCAAATATTTGCAACAGAGCGTCCAGATAAGGTGGCAATGATGCTTTCACAAGGGAATGTTGCAGTTATTTTAGACGGAAGTCCTCATGTTTTAGTAATGCCTGCAACTATAACAGAATTTTTGCATACTACAGAGGATAGTAATGTTAGATATCCATATGTAAATTTTATACGTATAATAAGAATTTTTGGTATAGCTATTGCACTTTTATTGCCTGGAATGTATATTGCTATTACGAATTTTCATCAAGAGATGATTCCAACCAATTTATTGTTTGCAATTGAAGCATCGAGAGAAAA
The DNA here is from genome assembly GCA_023395575.1 of Bacillota bacterium. Classification (GTDB taxonomy): domain Bacteria; phylum Bacillota; class Clostridia; order Acetivibrionales; family DSM-1351; genus Ruminiclostridium. The sequence goes on along the minus strand of JAEWZA010000426.1, from coordinate 3,416 downwards.
TGTACCTTTTCCTTCTTTAGTCGAAATATTAATAATGGAATTCTGTTTTGAGTTAATACGCGAAGCAGGGTTGAGGGTACCAGGAGCAATTGGTTCTACTATAGGAATAGTTGGAGGTCTTATTCTTGGACAAGCAGCTGTATCTGCTAATGTAGCCAGCCCGATTATGATTATAATTGTTGCAATTACAGCTCTCGGTTCATTTACAGTACCAAGCTTTTCTATGTCCTTTTCCATAAGAATAATTCGATTTGCGTATATAATCCTTGGAGCAGTAGCGGGTTTTTTAGGCATTTCCTTGGGGCTGGTTATAAATGCCTTGATATTTGCTTCATCGAAATCATTTGGTGTGCCTTTTCTAACACCTTTTGCACCAATTACAAATGGTAAGTATGCAGATAAGCTGACAAGAAAGCCAACGTGGAAACAGGAATCAAGACCAGATTATTTAAATGTTAAGAATATAAAAAGTCAGCCAAGAATAAGTAGAGGCTGGACTGCAAAAGACTCAGACTCTGAGGATGATAAATAAAGATTTTTATAGTGATGCTGATTTAATAGCATATGATTTAAAAACTAAAGCTAATTTACAGCCTACTACGTTAATAAAAAGGAGGATGGATTCCGTGCCAGTAAATTCACTGAATTTGCCTTAATGTGGAGCATGGATATATTATGAAAAATAAAATTGGTTTTGGATCATGGGAAGCAACGGCTCTGATGGTGAATTTTGTATTTGCTAATATAATGCTTGTATTCCCGAGGGATATGATAAAATATGGAGGAAGTGCCTGCTGGATTATTCCCATCATTATTACACTAATTGCAGTATGTTATTTTGCAATTATAGTTAAGTTATACAAAAATATTGGCAGTCTGGATTTATTAGATATTTCAAATGCTATTGGCGGTAGGGTTTTTAAAGTCATAGTTGGGCTATTGATTACAGTATTTTTAGTTTTTACGGTTTCTATTTTTATGGGTGCTTTTTCACAAACCTTAAAGATTATTTCTTTAGATCAATCATCATTTAAATACGTTGGAATGCTATTTTTTGTTGGAATGACAGTAAGTGCATTTTATGGAATAGAGGGTATCGCAAGAATAAGTGCATTTTTAATACCTTTAATAGTTATTGGCTTTATTTTGATAACTTTAGGTGTTATCCCTGAGTTCAGAATAAATAATCTATTTCCTATTTTAGGTGAAGGAATTATATCAATATCAAAGGGAAGTATAATAAATTTGAATGTATTTGCCTCTATTATTATACTTTTTCTGATGGTTCCGTTTTTTAAAAAACAAAATCTTAAAAAAGTAGGATTTTCATATATAATTATATCTGGAATACTACTTCTTTGGTCCACAATTAGCTTTATTCTTGTATTTCCGTATGAGTTGGCTATAGATAAAAAGATACCTGTTTTTCAACTGGCTAGGCATATAGAATTTGGAAATTATGTACAGAGAATAGAATCTATCTCAGTGTTGATTAGCTCTATTTGTGCAATTATTTTTTTGGGAACATTATTCAATTTCATTATATATGTGTTGGAAAAGTCACTTGATTTGAAACAAACAAAGCCTATAATTTTGCCAATGGCTATTATAGTATTTTCACTTGCATATCTTTCAAAAATGTTAAATTTTGATTTTTTAGGTAATAGCTTTGTAAATGTCACATGGCTTTGCGGAATGATTATACCTGTGATATTAATTATAATTGGATCCGTTAAAAAAGTTGGACTAAAAGGCAAAGGAGACAAGAATGAGCAGAAGAATTAAAGCTTTTAGTTTGCTATTAATTATAGTACTTTCTATTGTGTCAGTTTCAGGCTGTTACGATAGCAACGAAATAGAAGATTTAGCTTATGTAATAGCAATAGGTGTAGATAAAGCAGACAAAGAATCTTTTAATCTTACATTTCAAACTGCTATCCCAAAATCTATAGCAGGTGGTGAGGGAGAAAGCACTGATATCAAGACTTTTACAACTGATAATTTTTTGTCAGGATTAAAAAAAACCAGTGGCTATTTAGAAAGAAAAATAAACTTATCACATACTCAAATAATAGTTGTTTCTGAAGAATTGGCAAAAGAAGGTATACTGGCTTTTCTAAATGGATTGCAACAAAATATAGAGCTTAGGCCTAATGTTGATATAATTGTCGCTTCAGAAGGAGCCCAAAAATATATTGAATCCATTAATCCAAAACTTTCATCTAGCCCTGCAAAGCATTATGATTTGCTTTATAGATCTTTTGAAACTGATTTTCTCGTAAAAGATACACAATTGGAGGACTATTTATACAGAGCACAAAACAAAAGTACCCAGCCTGTTGCAATCTATACGGCTATAGATAAATCAGTTAATGAAGGGGGCAAGTCTGATAACGAAGATAATAAATCAAAAGAAGAAAATAAAAAACCTGATGAAAAAAGTGACAAAGCAGATGAAGTTGAAAAGGAAAATATGGCAATAATGGGTTTGGCTGTTTTTAATATGGACAAAATGGTGGGAAAACTTAATAAAGATGAAGCAATGTTATTTGCATTAATGACAAGTACAAAAAACAAAGAAATTGAGATAGTTGACCCTTTGGATGATAGGTTTAAAGTACTAGGAAATGTTACAAAATTACGGACATCCTCTTCTAAAGTTAAAATAAATAATGGGAAACCCAAAATAAATATTAATCTAAACCTAAGTGTTGATGTGAAAGCAGTACAAAGTGACAATGACTATGATGAACCGGAAAAGGCAAAAAAACTTGAAATGGCATATGAGCAATTTCTGAATAATGGAATAAAAAATCTACTTAATAAGACTACAAAGGAGTTAAAATCAGATATATTTGGATTTGCACAACAAGCCAAGAGAAATTTTTTAACAATTGATGCTTGGGACAATGCCAATTGGAATGACATTTTTGTTCAATCGGAATATGAAGTATTGGTTGATGTTAAAGTAAGGAGACAAAGTTAGATATGATAGTTAACATAATTATTTTTTTGGTAGTAATTTGGATAAGCATTTATTCAATTAGTTTTGGAATATGGACTTGGAAAAACAAGAACAAGTTTGGTGGGATGATGATTATGGTGATATCCATAATATCATTGGTACTACCAGGATATTTTCTGTTTTATGCTTATTAGGTTGCATCTGTGCAAATAACATTGATAATCCTCTTGTAGTATTAAATTTTTTGCAAGAGGGTTCAGATTGTAAATAGTAAAATTTAATTATCTGTTGTTTTATACTACTTAACTTCAAGTAATATATTGTTATTTATACAGTATAGTCTCGAAAAGTAATTGGTAATTGTCCTGAAATTTAAATTTCAGAATCAATTCAATAAAAATTAGTCAGTAGATAATGGTGAACCTTGAAAAAAGTATATTGTTACGACAGA
>JAEWZA010000515.1 GCA_023395575.1 Bacillota bacterium | reverse complement strand
CAGATGCAAACGGCAAGGAAATTGCCAGAAACCTGTACGGCACAAACCTGATAACCAGAACAGTAACTGAAACAGAAAACAGTACAACACAAAAAACCAGCTACAACTACATGTACAACGGACACGGAGATGTAACAGCCCTGCTAACACAGGACGGCACAATAGCAGCAAGCTACTACTATGATGCCTTTGGAACAGCCCTAGAAACTCATTACTACAATGCAACAGGAGAAGAGACTGACAAGGCTGTAAACAACCCCTACCGCTACGCAGGCTATGTATTTGACAGCACAACAGATTTATACTACTTGAACGCAAGATACTACGATAGCAAAATAGCAAGATTTATGAGTGAGGACACCTATACGGGTGAGATGAATGACCCGTTAAGCCTAAACCTTTACACGTATTGTGCAAATAATCCTGTAATGTATATAGACCCAACGGGACACCTATATAATTTTTTAACTGGAGGGGATGATGGGACAGGACCTTCTATCGTTATAGGAGTTTCAAATAGTGGAACACTCATTTCTGTACCTAGAGAATCTAATAATAGCGGAAGTGTGTTTAATATCCCTCAAACATCAGGTTCAATTACATATGATTACAGTAATTCTTTTGGTAATAGTACTTTAAATATAAATAATACTGGCGATATTAGAACATTAAATACTGGTAATTTGTCAGTAAATTTAAATAATACTGGTACCATTGGGAAGGTAAGTACAGGTGATAAAAGTGTCACAAATATAAATAACAGCGGGTATATTGGAACAATAAATACAGGTTCAAGCAGTGCTACATCAATAAATAACAGTGGATATATCGGTGTAATAAATTCAGGAGCAGAAAGTAGAACCAATATTTCAAATAGTGGGTATATTGGGACATTTAATACAGGAGCAAAGAGTACAAATGAGGTAACGAATTACGGATTTCTTGGTATAGTAAATACAGGGGCAGGCAATACCACAACACTATCTGGTGGAGGGCATTATGCGTATGCTGGTGGACAAGGAACAATATTATATAACATAAATGGTGTTACTGTACCACAGAATATCTATAATAAAGCAATTATTGAAGCACAAAAGCTAATTGATACAATTTTATCACAATATTATTATGCGGGATTTTGGCATGGTGGAGGTTACTTTCTTGTAGAAGACACATATGCTTATGGATTATACAATAATTTAAAAAATGAAGTTCATGGTTACAAGTTTAGAACAAGTGCTTTAGAAGCAAGTATAGTACCTGCTACAATTTATGAAGCATACGGAACAGTTCAAGAACAATGTGGACCAACGCCTCCTATGTATACACTTGCAGCAACAGCATATGTGTCTATATTTAGTTTTTTAGATATAGATGATGGAACTCCTACTCTTAGTGCTTCAGACATTCTTAAAGAACTTAAGGAAAAGCAGAAAGAATCTAAAAGTGTTGCAACAGCATTAGCAAAGTTTAACTATGTTATGAATTCTGATTATAGATATCTGATGCTTGGCTTTGAGGGACGAGGTGAGTTTAAAGATAAATTAGCTATACTAAACGAAAATATGAATAAGAGTGATTATAATATATTTAAGAATAGCAAAGATAATGAAGCATATAAAACAGCCTTAATTAGCTATATAGATAATATATATAATATGAATGTAAATTTTAGTACCAATAATACAGTCCTGCAAAAGATACTAAATAATGTTTCAAAAGTAGATACAAAAACAATAAACGAGATGCTTTATAAATAAATTATCACAAAAGGAAGATTTTTAGTATTATTCCTTAATAATATTATTAAATAACTATTAAAGTTAGAAAGGAAAATAATATGAACATACAAGCAAGAAGTTTTTTAACTATATTAACCTTGATTATTTTATTAATTATGCCAGGATGTTCAAAAGATACTACTACATCACAATATCATAACTCAGCTAAAGAATTTAACAGCATATATTTTGAAATCGTTGAGTGTATTGATTTGGGAAATACAATAAAGTCACTAGAAAATTTACACAATGAAGAAAATCTTAAAAAAATCGAGAAACTTGGTACTATTTTAAAGGAAATTGATAAAAACATACCTAAAGATAGAGAACAATTGTATAATACATTTAAAAATAGGCATGAAAATTTAGTATTCCTATATGAAGCATATCCTAGTTTCGAAAGTTTAAGCGTAGATGATAGAATCAAAATTAATTCTATATTTATTTCAATCGGAATGGATAAAGACAACTGGAATGATAAAAATTCATCAATTATATGGGATTAATGTATGATAGAGAATAGAGTCATAGTTTAAAATTTGAAACTAAACTAGGTTTTAATGGTAATTGATTTTTTGAATATTTGTTTGGAGAACTCCTTTATTAGTAAGTGCAAAACCTTAATCATTCCCACTCAAATCTATACATGAGATAACACATCAAATTGAATAATGCCAAAAAGTGGTGATAATTATATCACCCACCACAAAACCCCTCCAGCCCTAACATTCCCAAAAACGAATATTAGGGTTGGAGCTTTTTATTTCCATCTATCTGACTTCAAAATAAAGTAAAAATTTGAAATCACCGTAAAACCCACTAAACACAAAGGTGTTGCCGTCTGAATTATAAGCTGAAATTCTGCTTTTTACCTGAATGTCTGAAAGCATCTTCCTGAGTATACAGCATACATCAGGCTTCAAAGTTCTGTCATGCCCTGTATATATTTAAAAATTCCATACAAAACCCACTCCAAATCCAGCAAAAAGGCATTGTCTGTATCTCCGCCATGCGTAATTCTATGGCTGAAATGCCACTGCTAATGGAACGCTGTCAACAAAAACAGACAGAAACGGAAAAACAACAGTCTATGAATATGATATACACGGCAGACTAAAAACACTGAAAATAGAAGACAGCGATATAGCCTACACCTATGATGCCAGTGGAAACCAACTGATAATATCAGATGAAACAGGAGAAACCACCAGAATATATGACGAAGCAGGAAGAGTAAAAGTAAAAAGTGTTCCAAAAATGGGCGCAATAACCTTCCAATATGATATACTGGTAAATAGACAGACAGTGCCGGAATTAACGGCTGATTATACAATACCAACTGGCAGTACAGCAGAAAAATCAAGAGACCCAAAGGGCAACGAAACAACAAAAGTAAAAGATGCTGCAGGCAGAATAATATATGTAATAGCAGAAGGCAAGGTAACAGCCTACAGCTATGATGAAAATGGAAACAGGAGCAAGGTAGTATACCCTGACGGTAAAACAAAAGAGGAATATGAGTACTACAAGGACAATCTGCTAAAAAAGCTGATCAACATAAAAGCAGATGGCACTACAATGGATGAATACAGCTACAGCTACGATGGAGCACATAACCAGACATCTAAAACAGAGATAATAAACGGAAAAGAAAAGGGCACAACCAGCTATAGCTATGACACCCAAACCAGCACATTAGATGCTGCTAGTTGGGGAGTAGTTAGAAGCCTTATAAAGACACCTTCTGCGATTGCTGAACAAGTATCTGGTGAGGATAGTTGGACAGAATTATATGATAATACAATAAATAATGCAGTTAATTCAAGAAATTTTGTAGAACAAATAACAAAAATTATCAAGTAGTACATCAGCATTCTTAATTACTGGCTCTAACACAAAACATCAGTTAGAGTGGAACATATATTGAATTTAGTAGATTTTTATTTTAATATATGGTAAATTATACTTTGCAGGTTATACCTCAAGAGGTAAGATTTTGTCGTAAGCTTTTTCAATTATTACACTTTTTGAAATATATATAGGAAGATGATAATATGAACAAATTATTGGAATATCCGTTTGACAGCAAGAAAATTATGCGTAAGAGAAAATCAATTCAAAGAGAATTACTTGACAATTCAAATCTAATTGAAAAGCATGTTGCAATTCTTGGAGGCTCTACCACCAGTGATATAAAAGATATGCTGGAATTGTTTTTGTTGAATCAGGGGATTAAGCCAGTATTTTACGAATCAGAATATGGTCAGTATTGGCAGGATGCAATGTTTGATAATGAGAAACTGAAAGCATTTAAGCCGGATGTTATATATATTCATACTTCATATCGTAATATTACAACCTTTCCAGAACCTTCTGACGGTATTGACGAGGTAGATGAACTCCTAAAACAGCAATATGAGCATTTGGCTGCAATGTGGAACAAGCTTAGCAATGCATATCATTGTCCAATCATTCAGAACAATTTTGAGTATCCATTTTATCGTTTGCTGGGAAATCAGGATGCAAGTAAAATTCATGGTCATGTTAATTTCATTACAAGACTGAATATGAAGATTTATGAGTACGCGCAGATACATGATCAGTTTTTTATTAATGATATAAATTATCAATCAGCGGATTATGGTCTAAAAAAATGGTCAGATCCTTTCTTCTGGCATATGTATAAATACAGTCTGTGTATTGATGCAATTCCAACACTTGCGTTTAATGTATCTAATATAATTAAATCTATTTTTGGGAAGAATAAAAAGGCTTTAGCGCTTGATCTGGACAATACCTTATGGGGTGGCATTGTTGGAGATGATGGTGTGGAAAACCTTGAGCTTGGACAGGAAACATCCATAGGTCAAGTATATTCTGAATTTCAGCAATATTTGAAATCATTGTATAAACAGGGGATTATGCTGAATATTATTTCAAAGAATGAGAATAAGAATGCTATTGCGGGTTTAAATCATCCACAAATGCTATTGAAGCCGGATGATTTTATATCTATTAAAGCCAACTGGGACCCGAAGAGTATAAATCTTGTGCAGATGGCAGAAGAATTGAACCTTCTGCCGGAAAGCTTTGTATTTGTTGACGACAATCCTGCCGAGAGAGAAATTATTCGTCAACAGGTACCCGGCACAGCAGTACCGAAACTGGAAACTGTGGAGAATTATATATATGCTATCGATCGAGCTGGGTACTTTGAGACCACAAATTTCTCCAAAGATGATATGAAACGAAATGACATGTACAAAGAGAATGTGGCTCGTGCTCAATTGCAAAGTTCCTTCTGTAATTATAAGGATTATTTGCTGTCCCTTAAAATGTCAGCAACTATTAAGCCGTTTGAAGCCGTTTATATGTCACGAATAGCTCAGCTGACAAATAAGAGCAACCAATTCAATCTGACGACCCACCGTTATACGCAGGAAGAGATAGAACAGACGGCGGCAGATGCTGGCTATATTACATTATATGGCAAGCTTGAGGACCGCTTTGGTGATAATGGTATGGTATCTGTAATCATTGGAAGAATTTCTGGTGAACAGCTGGATATTATTTTATGGCTGATGAGTTGCCGAGTGTTGAAACGGGATATGGAATTTGCCATGATGGACATGCTGGTTGAAAACAGCAGTAAACGGAATATAAAGACTATTTATGGCTATTACTATCCAACAGCAAAGAATAATATGGTCCGTGATTTCTATAATAAGCAGGGATTTGAAAAAGTTTCGGAAGATGCAGATGGAAATACAGTTTGGAAGCTGGATATTAGATATGGCTACCAAAATAAGAATCATGTAATTCACATTAATTCATAGGAGGAAGATAAAATGAAAAGAACAGAGATTTTTGAAAAATTACAGGAGGTATTTCAGGATGTGTTTGATGACAATAGTATAGTCATTACTGATACCACCACAGCAGCTGATATTGATGGGTGGGATTCACTGACTCATATTAACCTTTTGGCTTCCGTAGAAGATGAATTCGACATTAAGTTTGACATGAAAGCTGTCCAAGGATTGAAAAATGTTGGGGCAATGGCAGATTTGATTGGAGAGTTTTTGAAATGATGAAGATTCACCATGTAGGATACCTTGTAAAAAAAATGGACAGAGCCATAGATAGCTTTACTATTCTTGGCTTTTGTTCTATATCAGATATGATTTATGATGAATATCGTGATGTGGACATCCAGTTTATGGAGAAGGATGGATATGTTGTAGAACTAGTTAGTCCGAGGTCGGATAGGTCTGTTGTATCAAATCTTATCAAGACATATAAGAATACTCCCTATCACATTTGCTATGAGTCAGATTCATTTGAAGATGATTTGAAAACATTGGAGTTAAGTCATTTTACCATGTTCGATGAACCATGCCCTGCACCAGCATTGGGTGATAGAAGAGTATGTTTTCTACAGAGTCCGCGAATAGGTATGATTGAATTGGTAGAAATGGAAAGGGAGGACAATATGTAATGTCAATTACTTCATTTCAATTTCTAATATTTTTTCTTTTGTCGATAGCCATTTATTATGCTATCCCTAAAAGGTTTCAATGGTGCGCTTTGCTTATTTTTAGCGCATGCTTTTTTGTTCTGTCATCCACGTTATATACAGGAATATATCTGGTTATTAGTATTGTTACAACAACTATATGCGCAGTTAAGATTGGAAAATCCAAAGAAGCAAATAGCAATAAGTCAGCAAAAATATTTCTCTTTCTTGGGATTGTTCTTAATATTGGGATTCTGGCTGTATTAAAATACAGCAATTTTTTGATTGTCAATTTCAATATAATCTCCTTGATTACTGGAAATGATATTCGATTTGGAAAAACGAGTTTCCTTTCTCCGATGGGTATAAGCTTCTATTCTATGATAATAGTTGGATATCTGTTGGATTGCTATTGGGGGATTTCTGATATTCAGAAGAATTTCTTTAAAACAGCTCTGTTTATAGGATATTATCCTCAATTAACGTCTGGTCCTGTTACTCGTTATAATGATGTGAATAAACAGTTATATGAAAGTCATAGCTTTGACTGGAAATCTGTTACCTTTGGTATGCAACGTATGCTTTGGGGTGTATTTAAAAAGCTTGTTATATCGGCGAAAATAGGAGTACTTGTTGATACGATTTATGCAGATACACTTACATATGATGGATTATATATCTGGTTTGCAGCGCTGGCTTTTATGCTGCAGCTTTACACGGATTTTTCCGGCTGCATGGATATTATTATAGGTGCATCTCAATGTTATGGCATTATTTTACCGGAGAATTTCCGTACACCATTTTTTTCACGTTCGGTACAAGAATATTGGCAAAGATGGCATATCACTTTAGGGTCATGGCTGAAAGATTATATTCTATATCCAATTTTAAGATCTGGTGCTTGGCGTAATTTGAACAAATGGACAAAAAATCATTTTGGAAAAAAAGCGGCGAAACAATTGCCGTCTTATTTAGGAATGCTTTGTGTTTGGCTTTTGATTGGTCTATGGCATGGTGGCAGTTGGAAATATATTATTGGTATGGGAATATGGTTTTGGTTATGCATTGTGCTAGCTCAGGTATTAGATCCACTTTTCAAAAAAATAATTCGATACATGAAAATTAATACAGTAAGTTTTAGCTGGCATTTGTTTCAGTCACTAAGAGTGTTTGTTCTTGTGTCAATTGGTAATATGTTTTTCCGGCTTAACAGTTTAAGAGAGGCTGTTACTACTATAAAAATAGGATTTTCTCATTGGAATCCAGAAATCTTCTTTGACGGTTCGTTATATAAATTGGGGTTGAGCGAAAAGGATTTCCGTTTAACATTATTTTGCCTTTTGATTTTGCTCTTCGTTTCTGTATTGCAGGAAAAAGAAAGTATTCGAGAAAGACTTGCAAAGCAAAACCTTGTATTTCGTTGGATAGTATTATTTGTTTTGATTTTTTCAATTGTTTTGTTCGGTATGTATGGGCCGGGATATGATGCACAATCGTTTATTTATGAGGGATTCTGAGGTGACGGAGATGAAAAAGAAATATATCATAAAGATAGTTGTTTTTGTACTTTCTTTTGGACTTATATTGGCGTATCTTACACGAATGATGATACCGGAATTTTTTTACGATAATGATTGGCCTACAACAGCTTCTTATCAGGGGTTTTATGAGATGGACAAAAATTCAATAGATGTTATATTTTTAGGAAGCAGTACGGCTGAATCGTCATTTATACCACAAGAACTGTATAATAATTATGGAATTACTAGCTATAATTTGGGCTGTGAACAGCAGAACTTATTAACTTCTTATTATTGGCTGAAAGAAGCTTTACGATTTCAGTCTCCTAAAGCGGTGGTACTTGAAAGTAAATATCTGCTTCCTTGTAGGGCAGATGAACCGCTTAATTCTCCGGAGCCTTTGACACGTAAGGCATTTGATTACATGCATTGGTCATCGGTTAAAGAAGAAGCAGTAAAGACAATATGTACTATTGATAAAAATCAATCTCTTTTAGGATATTATTTGCCAATCATAAGGTACCATTCAAGGTGGTCAGAATTGTCAAAGAAGGACTTTCTTTCTTATTATAATACAATGAGTTCGCATTATGAGCTAAAAGGATATACTGCTTTTTCATTGTATGGAAATAATGAAAGCTATGCACCGTTTGAGATAAATTCATCGGTAGAAACTGTAGAAACGTTACCGCTTATGCAAGAATATTTTGATAATATAGTGGAGTTATGTAAAGAAAATAACATAAATCTTATTTTAACATTTACTCCCAGTACAGCTGGTTTTGCAGGAATAAATAAAACACTTACACAATATTCGTTAGAAAATAACCTTACCTATTTAGATTTTAATGATAAAACTCTGTATGATGCTATAGATTATGACTTTAAGAGAGACAATGCCGATAATGGCCATGCTAATTTATGGGGAGCAATTAAAATTACAAATTATGTGGGAAGAATTTTGCAGGATAAATTTAGTATTAGCGGAGTATCAGCTGATCAGTGGGAAGATACAAGGACATTTTATGAAAATTTAAAAAGAGATTATATTCTTAAGCAAACAACAGATTTATGCGACTATCTTTCGATATTACAAAACTCAACTGACCAATATACTATATTTATTTCAGTTAAAGATGAAGCAACTAATAATTTAAATAATAATATAATTCAGGGCTTAAAGAATTTAGGGCTTAAGGTGACCGTTGAGGGTCAATTTAGGTGTAGTTATTTAGTTGTACTATCCGGTAATAATAAAATTGAGAGATCCGGTTATAAAATGCTTGAAGAAAGCGGAACAATTGATAATGGAGCCGCCACATATTCTATTATAAGTGGGGGGATGGAAAATGGAAATATAAGTTCAATTGTAATAGACGGAAAAGAGTATTCAAAAAATTGCAGAGGATTAAATATTGTAGTTTATAATAATGAAAAAGATAAAGTAGTTGATACCGTTGCTTTTGATACTTACGGTCAAAAAATGACGGTTACGCGTTAATTTGTTATAAGGAGTATATTATTGTAAATAGGATGATTCTAGTGAAGACCCATTAGAATACATTAGAATTTTCATCGTTACCTAGCATGGATGCAATGAGAGTATTGATAAAGTATACTATAAAGTAATTTTACAAATTTAAGAGAATAAGAAAAAAGAATTTTGAAGATATCAATACTTTAGTCAACTTCTAATGTATTTTTATTGGCATAAAAGCATATATTATAAGCCTTTCCCAAGTATTCTGAGAGAATGCTACTAGATAAAATAGTAAGCTTATTTATAAAATAAGGATTTATAAAATAATTTGGAAATTCTTTATAATGCATTGACATAGAAAAGATAATATGTTAGCATAATCTAAATTGAACAACTCATGAGGGAGTAGTTAGCACATAATAATGTGTTTTTAAGTCAACATCATAGCTTAATCGCTTGGCTTTAGATTAAATGACCAGACTCATGTGTAGAATTGGCAAATGCCTTCTATGCATGAGTTTTTTTGTGCATATATGGGCAAGCTAATTTAAAAATAAAACTATTATATAAGGGGGAAATGTCAATGAAGTTTTATTGCAGCGAAAAAGAAGAGGTATTAAAAGCTGTAAATAGTAATGAAGGTGGTTTGACTTCAGCAGAATCAGAAAAAAGGCTTGCTGAGAACGGGAAGAACAAGTTAAAAGAGGGTGAAAAGGTTACTTTTTTGCAACGTTTTCTTAGCCAGCTAAAAGATCCAATGATAATTATTTTACTTGCAGCTGCAGCAGTTTCAGGATTTACTGCTGTTTATTCAAATGAAGGTTTTACTGATGTAATAATTATTATGGCAGTTGTAATCATTAATGCTGTATTAGGAGTTTATCAAGAAAGCAAAGCCGAAAAGGCAATTGAGGCCTTGCAGGAAATGTCAGCCTCAACCAGTAAAGTACTCCGTGATGGTCAGATATCAATAGTAAAAAGTGAGGACATTGTTGTTGGTGATGTTATTCTTTTAGAGGCAGGAGATGCAGTTCCTGCAGATGGTAGAATTATTGAAAATGCAAGCATGAAAATAGAAGAGGCAGCACTTACAGGTGAAAGTGTTCCTGTTAACAAAATGATTGAAAGGCTTGGCCTTGATGGTGTTGATGTATCTTTAGGCGACAGAAAAAATATGGCATACATGGGGAGTACTGTTGTATATGGCCGTGGTAAAGTAGTTATTACAGCTACAGGTATGGATACTGAGATGGGTAAGATAGCAGATGCTATTACAAAGGCAGAGCAGGGTCAGACACCATTACAGATTAAGCTTTCTCAGCTCAGTAAAGTATTAAGCTATTTAGTTATTGGAATATGTGCTTTTATTTTTCTATTCAGTCTTATTCGTTCGGGAAGTCTAAGTGGTGAAGTTGTTTTAGATACATTTATGATTGCGGTAAGCCTTGCAGTTGCAGCTATTCCAGAAGGTCTTGCAATGGTGGTAACTGTTGTATTATCAATTGGTGTTACTAATATGTCAAAACGTAATGCTATTATAAGAAGACTTACAGCAGTTGAAACCTTGGGCTGTGCAGAGATTATATGCAGTGATAAAACAGGTACATTAACCCAAAATAAGATGACAGTTGTTGAGCATTACGGTGATGATACAAAGCTTTTGGCAAAGGCAATGGCATTATGCTCTGATGCTGAGCTGGACAGCAATAATGAGGCAACTGGTGAACCTACAGAGTGTGCTCTTGTAAATTTTGCATATAAGGAAGGGCTTCCAAAACCACAGCTCAAAGTAAATGCCCCACGAATAGGTGAAGCACCCTTTGACAGTATGCGTAAGATGATGAGTACAGTTCACAAAACCTCAGAAGGTATTATCCAATACACAAAAGGAGCACCAGATGAGATTTTGAAGCTCTGTAAGACATATCTAAAGGATGGAAAAATAAGACCTCTTGACGATGCTGCCATAAATGAGATAAAAAATGCAAATAAGAACATGGCAAGCAATGCACTTCGTGTACTTAGTGTAGCACAAAGAATATATGACAAGGCCCCAACTGAATTTGAACCAGAAACACTTGAAAAGGATTTAACCTTTATAGGCTTGACAGGTATGATCGACCCGATTCGTACTGAGGTAAAGGATGCAATTGTTGAATGTAAGAGCGCAGGTATTACGGCAATAATGATTACAGGTGACCATAGAGATACTGCAATCGCTATTGCTAAGCAGCTTGGTATTCTGGAAAATGAGTCACAGGCAATTACAGGAGCACAGCTTGATGGAATAAGTGATGGAGAGCTTGAAAAAACGATTAGTAATTATAGGGTTTATGCACGAGTACAGCCTGAACATAAGGTTAGAATAGTTAATGCTTGGAGGAAAAAAGGAGCCATTACTGCAATGACTGGTGATGGAGTTAATGATGCACCAAGCATTAAAAGTGCTGATATAGGTGTAGGTATGGGAATAACAGGTACTGATGTTACGAAGAATGTTGCAGATATGGTACTTGCAGATGATAATTTTGCAACAATTGTAGGTGCTGTTGAAGAGGGCAGAAGGATTTATGATAATATTAGAAAAACTATACAGTTCTTGTTAGGGTCAAATATGAGTGAGGTATTAAGTATTTTCTTTGCGACCTTGTGTGGGTTTGTTATTTTGCAGCCTATACATTTACTATGGATTAATCTCATAACTGATACCTTCCCTGCTCTTGCTCTTGGTATGGAGAAGGGTGAAGCTGATATTATGAAGAGAAAGCCTCGTTCATCAAAAGAGGGGATTTTTGCTAATGGACTTGGAGTGGATGTAGTTTATCAGGGAATACTAGTGGCAGCATTAACAATTATTGCGTATTTTGTTGGACATCGTATTGAATCAGGTGTATGGGAAATAGCGCAAAGCGCTGATGGTATAACAATGGCATTCTTAACATTAAGTTTTGCAGAAATTTTCCATAGCTTTAATATGCGTAGCCAGCGAGGAAGTATATTTAAGATTAGCAATCAGAACTTGTTTTTATGGGGAGCAGGTATTGCCAGTCTTATTATGACAATTCTTGTTATCTACGTACCTTTCCTTGCAAATGCTTTTAAATTTGAGCACATAAGCAGCATAGAATTTTTGTATTCTGTCCTTATAGCAGCTTCCATTATTCCGATTGTTGAAATAGTTAAAGCTATACAGCGTGTTGCTGCTAAGAATAAGTAATACAGGACTGTTCTTGGAAGATGTGATTGGAAACCAATTATAGCGTTAGCCCGTTATAGTTGGTTTTCTTTTTTTATAGATGTTAGAAGGTGTTTCTTGATTAATTTATTTTATGTAATTATATTTTCCTAAAGTAATGACAAATTTGCTTAAACTATTTCGTTAAATGGCTAATCCAAAAACCTATACAAATTCCAACTGTTCCTAAGATGAAAGAGTATATAAAAGAAATATGTGAATTATATTTTCGTAGAGCTATGGAGTTCTTATAATGTAGTTCTGCATCAATTCTCGCTTTAGCTTTTGCAAGTTCACGCATATACTCTGATACTTGTTCCTCAGTTTTTAATTCCAAATTAAGAAGATCTTTCTGACTCATTATTCCCATATAATCATCCCCCATTAATATTAATATGATGTTGAGGGACAAACATTACAAATTATTAAAATAAGTTTAAAAAGACTTTCAGTGTTTTTTTATATAAATAAAGTGGCTGAATTATAACCATGTTTGAACAAACTTAACGTATAAACTTTCAACTTAACCTTTTATTTTACAAAAATATAAGGTATAATTATTTAAGGAACAAAATAGCGGTTTTGAAAAAATATATCAGATATAAAACATCTATATTAATTTGTTTCTAGCCGAACTATTCAAATCAAAAGGTTCAATCAATTATTTCTAACTCAACCTTTCCATTGATAAGTTTAAACACCTACAATTTAACTGGGAAAGTTGAGTAATTAATTTAAACTTCCCATTTGGAAATGCTCATAAATTCTTGCAATATCAAGTGTTGTAACTATTATTTCGTACAAGCACTACTTTTTATCAAAAATAATAATGTTTTCATAACTTAAATATCTCATTTTCTAGGAAATATATTTTTAGTAAATGCATACTTCATCCAGAGAATGTCTGCTAATATCAGTAATTACAAATGCTGCTTAATTTGTGATGCTTGAGTAATTAATATATATTTAGCAGTTACAACAAATATGTTGCTAAAGTATAAATGCTTCAAAGCAAGTTCAAGCTGTTTGTTGCAGTTTGTCATATGGCTTAAGAATATTAAATCTAATCAATTTTAAGAGGATTCTATGGAAAAGAAATTACATGAAGGACATCGAAAAAGAATTAAAACGAGGTATTTAACAGAGGGGATAGATGCCTTTGAGGATTATCAAGTGCTTGAATTGCTGCTTTTTTACTGTATTCCAATGAGAGATACAAATGAACTGGCACATAAAATGATAAGTCAATATGGTTCTTTAGCAGGTTTGTTTGAGGCTGATTCAAAGGACATATGTAAAAGATGTGGCGTTAGTGAAAATACTGCCATCCTTCTTTCAATGATACCCTCATTATCAAGAAGATACCTAAAAGGGAAATGGGGAGAAAAGCCTTCTCTAAACAGCACAACCAAAGCAGGAGAATACGCTATAGCCTTATTTGCAGGAAGAACATATGAAGCGTTTTACGTAATTTGCTTGGATTCGCAGAACAAGGTGAATTATGCTTGCCTACTGCATGAGGGGACATTAAATGAAGTGCCTGTGTATCCTAGATTGGTAGTTGAATTGGTTCTGAGGCATCAAGCTAACAGTGTAATACTTGCACACAACCATCCTGGTGGAAGCCTAAATCCTTCAAAGGAGGATGTTGATTTAACTAAAAAAATAAAAGCAGCTCTTGAGCCTATATCAGTTACAGTTGTCGATCATATTATTACAGCAGGCAGCAGGTATATGAGCTTTAAGGAGAGGGAGTTGATATAGAATATTTCTGCAAACATTGGATATACCCTTGTAAAGCTGAGTTAGCAATTAATAACTGGCATTGTATACAAAACATAACAAAAATTAGCAAAAAATTCTCAATGAACTGGTTATAATAAGATGTGACTATATAAGGCAAAGAGGGCATACAATTTTTGAGAATGCTAATTATTTAGAAGTATACAATACAAGAGAAGCTTTATTGTAGATACATATGAGGATGGGGGAGCTACTTGTATAAAAAATATATTTATTTAATCTTAGTTGTAACATTGCTTATACTAAACACTGGTTGTGAAAAA
>JAEWZA010000435.1 GCA_023395575.1 Bacillota bacterium | reverse complement strand
AGATGGCAGTGGTTCTTATGATGATGTTGTCAAAAATGTACCTCTGTGGCTTAGTCAATTCCCTAATGCAGCTACAAAGGCTACCTTCTCCCATGATGATATCCCATATCTTAAGGACAGCATTATAAGTCTGTGGAATATAGGCATAAAAAGTGTCTCTGCTAATGTAGTATCTGAAGATGTATGGGAGGAAGGCGATGACATAATAATGGAGCAGCAGCTTAAGGAGCTTGCTGATTACACCCTTGAGAATAAGCTGTGGGAAGAATTCTCTGTAAGATTCTTTGACCCTGATATTGGTAATCCACTTAATGAGGATGAACTTGACAGTAACTTTTGCGGTGCAGGTAAAATGCTGGCAATAGATTGTGACGGCAACTTTCTTCCATGTGTAAGGTTTTATAGCATCAGTCTTAACAACAGAAAGCCAATATATATAGGAAATGCAGATACAGGAATTAATCATAATAAAATAAGACCTTTTCTGGCATTGAATGTTAAGAGTCAAAGCCTGCCAGAATGTGTTACTTGCGATGTGGCTAGTGGCTGTGCATGGTGTCAGGGCTGCAATTATGATATGGCTGAAACTGATACCATTTACCAGAGAGCAATATATTCTTGTAAGATGCACAAAGCAACTGTACGGGCGAACAAATATTTTTGGGATAAATACGAAAAACTAACCGGATTACCTTCTGAAAGAGAAACCTCAAGAAATGGAAAGCAAAAAGGTATAAAATATCTGCAATTTATAACCTCTGATAATATAACTCCTCACTGTTCCTACAGAAACACAAAAGGTACAAATGATATTATGACTTCAGAGCTATTTGAAAAAGGCATGGAATTCTGCAATAAAAACGGTTATAAGCCAGTTTCTCTTGGGAAGTTAAATAGTATAGACAGTAAGGAATATCAAGAACATATTATTATAGACAAAGCAGGACAAGCTGACAATGCAGTATCGGTATATGATAATTGTGCAGAAGGTCAAGATGAAGCGGGTGTAGGAATACTGCTTCTTAATAGGAAAAACATACACAGCTTGTGTGAAATTATGGAAAAGCTCATCAATAAATTATATAGAGTTAATCTGGTAATTGAAGACATAGTTGAATGGAATAATGAGGATACAGAACAGTACGGGATTGAGTTGGATAAATTAATTTCTTTTGTTGCAGATAAGTATAAGCAAGGAGAAGAAATAGAAATAAACGTACTGACCGACATATGGAATACAAAATCTATGAGGAATTGCGATGCGGGTACAAATTCTTTTGCACTTGCACCAAACGGCAGAATTTATATGTGTCCTGCATTTTACTTTGATGACCCTGACAACCATATAGGCACACTTGAGGAAGGTATTAACATAAAAAATCCTCAACTGCTCCAGCTTGAAAATGCACCTATATGTACTGCCTGTGATGTGTACAGCTGCAGCAGATGTAAATTTATCAATACAAAAATGACATATGAGATACATATACCTTCTAAAATGCAATGTTTAATAAGTCATATAGAAAGAGAACATTCTAGGATGCTCCAGAAATTAATCAAAGAGCATAGTACATACAAATTTGAAAACATTTTAACAGTAATTGATTATAATGACCCGCTGGAAAAGCTAATAAAAAAATAAGAGAGGGAAGTGCAAAATATGATAAGTGAAATAGTCGGAAAAGTAACCGAGCAAGAAAAAAATGAAATGTTGATACTTTTCGAAAGAAAACTAGGAATTGACGAGCTTGCATTTACTCTGGAAAGTGATTTGCTTTCCGATGACAAAAAAGAAAGTATGCAAGATAAAATGATAACAGAGTTTGGTAAAATTAAGCTGGATATGCAGACCTGGTGGAACAAAATGTATGAAAAGTATAAATGGGAAATGATAGAGGGATATAAGTGGAATATAGATTTTCAAACCTGTGAAATATATTTAAATAAATAATAATATCTGCAGATAGATGTTTTAAATCAGTAAAGAAATTAGTAGGCGGCGGTGTGAAAGAATCCAGATATGGTTGTGCAAAACCGCTGCCTCTACTTTGTAGAGGTTCTCTACAAACAATAATATTTTTGTGCCCAAATGGGGCGTGGGAGGTGTTAATATGGAGCGTTTGTTTTCAAATAGGAAAATTGGTAAAGCAAGGCAGGATATAAAAGGATATTGCTCTACATGTGATGTAACATGTAATATTCGATGTGCGTCGAGTTGCACCAGTTCTTGTACTTATACTTGTTCTGGAGCTAATCACATAATGTTGTAAGAAAAGCTCATTCATAATTTTTTTATTACCTATATTTTAAACCAAATAATAATCTCTGCAGATAGATGTATTAAACAGAAAAGAAATTAGTAGCTGGCAGTGTGAAAGAATCCCAAGGTGGCTGCACAAAAACCGCTGTCTCTACTTCGCAGAGGTTCTCTACAAACAATAATATTTTTGTGCCCAAATGGGGCGTGGGAGGTGTTAATATGGAGCGTTTATTTTCAAATAAGAAAATTGGTAAACCAAGACAGGATATAAAGGGATATTGCTATACATGTGATACTTTATGTAGAACTAGTTGTTCAGGTACATGTGAATGGTATTGCTCAGGTGCTTGTTCTAACACTTGTGGAGGTTGCAGTTATAATTGCACTTCAAGTTTTTTTGCATAGCATAAGCCAGACTTATTCATAATTTTTTGTTACCTACATAATTATGAAATAGTAGACTGTTATTTTAGCAAGACTATCTGCAGATATTTATTATATAAGTAGTAATATGTTATACAAGTAGAAATGCTACTAAGAAGAGAATTTAGAAGCACTAAAATCTCTGGCTTAGTAGCATTTTTAGTATTAAAGCTGTCTGCAATTGAGATTACTTAGCATTTTGCATGTAATATTTACTCAGTCAAAAAGTGTACTACAATGGTAATTACTGAAACTAAAAAGTATATTATTGTATTATATTTAAAAGTGTTTGTTTGATAAATATCATAATATTTGAATATATAGATTGACAAATATACAATTTATACTTATAATTTATATTAGAAAATTTAATGGTAATAAAATTATATGTTTTAATTTTGAAAGGAGTTTGTGATGACGGAATTTAAAAGGTTTGTACATAAATGGGCGTGGCTTATGCTGATTGCTTTTTGTACAATAGGATTAATATATCCTGTTATTGGTATTGCAGCTTTGGTTTGTATGCTGGCTCCATCAATAGTTGCTATCTTCAGAGGAAGAATGTGGTGCGGGAATTTTTGCCCTAGAGGAAGCTTTAACGATAATATTTTAGCAAAGGTCAGCCGAAAAAAAGAAATACCAAAGTTTATAAAAAGTAATTGGTTTAGAAATCTGTTCTTGATTATACTGATGAGTGCATTTACTGTGCAGCTTATACTTTCATGGGGGGATGCGACAAAGATTGGGGAAGTATTTGTAAGAATGATTTTAATAACTACGGTTATAACCATTATTTTAGGGATTATTTATAATCAAAGAACTTGGTGTGTGTTCTGCCCTATGGGAACGATGGCCTACTATGTTACAAAAGCTAAAGCAGGTATAAAAGCAAGCTCCAAATCAAAATATGTCACTTTTGAAAGAGATAAGTGTATAAACTGTAGAATCTGTTCAAAGACATGTCCTATAGGAATTGATGTACTTAGCTATAAAGAGGAAGGAAAGGTCACAGACCATAACTGTTTGAAATGTAATGCATGCGTTGAAAAATGTCCTAAAAATGCACTTTGTGAAGAATAAAGGATATGCATATATAGGATAGGCTCCTTTTATGGTGAAATGCAGTTAAAATGAACTGCCGCTATAAAGGGAGCTTATTTTATGCATAAAAACTCAGTTACAAAAGGATTAAATAGGAAGTTCCTACTGAAAAAAAAGATTGAGTGCAAAAATATTATTACGTAGTAAACGCAAATATTTTGTTGAGTCTACTATAAAATTGTAGTAAAATATTGCCATTGATAATAAAAATACATGGAGGATTATAGAATGAAATTTTTGAAAAAATCTACAGTTTATATCTTGGTTTTAGCTATGATTTTAAGCAGTTTTAGCATGGTTGCATTTGCAGATATTGATTCGTATTATGATTTGATTTCACAAGGTGATGATTTGTATTATGACGATCAATATGAAGAAGCTATAAAATTATATGATAAGGCTATTGAAGAGGAACCTTATGAAAGCATGGCCTATGATCAAAAGTCACAAGTTTTGGCTTATCTTAAAAAATTTGATGAGGCTATCGAAAATATAGATAATGCTATAGGTATTTGTTCAGAGGATTATTACCTTCTTATTTCAAAGACACAGATACTGATGGAAAAGGGAGATTTAGATAAAGCGATTACTGTAATTGATAGTGCCATACAGCAAGATGCCTCTCAAACTTATGCATATAAAGTAAAAGCGGATATACTTTTTGCTCAGGGTAAAAATGACCAAGCTGTTGCAGCCTACAATAAAGTTATTGAAATGAATCCTAATGACTATTATTCATATTTAGACAAAATTTATTTTTTAGAGAAAATTAAAAGATTTGACGAAGCCTTGAAAACAATTGATATTGCAATTAGTGTTAATCCTAAAGGCATGAATGAGAATGTTTATATTACAAAATCAGAGTTGCTTTTAGAAATGTGCAGATACAAAGATTCAGTAGCCAGCTTAAATAAAGCAATTGCAAAACAACCAAATGCGCTGGACTTATTATTAACAAGAGCCTCAATATATCAAGAACAGACATTATATGCCGAAGCATTAAAGGATTTGGAAAAGATAATTAAAAATGGTGATGAGAATCTAAAGGATTCTGCATATAAAGACAAAGCAAAGATTCTTTCTAAACAAGGCAAATTTGATGAGGCTTTAAAAGCATATGATTTGGCACTAAATGTAAGCGAAAATGACTACTACATACTTATAGACAAAGGATATTATCTTCAAAAAATAAATAGGCTAAAGGATGCAGTAGCCACTTATGATAAAGCAATATTAATTGATCCTACTGATTCATATGGTTATATGATGAAGGCTTATGCATTATCAGATCAAGGCAAATACACAGATGCGATAAAAATGCTTAGAACAGCAATAACTAAATATCCGGAGATATCTGTATCTCTTTATCAAACCATTACAAGCATTTATACAAACAACGGAAAGTATGCTGATGCTATAAAGGATATAGATGCTGGACTTAAATTAGAACCAAACAATGCTTACTCAATGCAATATAAGGCTGAACCATTGAAAATGCAGAAAAAGTATTCTGATGCTATAAAATTATTGGATAATGCAATAAAAATAGATTCGGAAAATTCTTATTCATACTCAGATAAAGTAGATATATTGGTTGAACAGAAAAAATATCAGGATGCTGTCAAAGTTGTAGATGATTTCCTGAAAATTGAACCAAATGATTTCTCAATGATGAACAAAAAAGGACAAATATATTATACGTGGAAAAAATATGCAGAAGCTATTAAAATTTATGATAATATAATTTCACATAATCCATATAATATTAATGCATATTCTAATAAAAGTGATGCATTACTAGGTCTAGGAAAGTATCAAGATGCTATAAAAGTTTTAGATAAAGCCATAGAACTAAAACCTGGTAATAAAGATTTGTATACTCAAAAGGGTAATGCAATGGTAAAAAACAAAAAGTATGCAGATGCAATTAAAATGTATGACAAGTCAATTAGTGTAGATGCTATTAATGGAGATGCTCATTACCAAAAAGCTTGTGCTTATGCTTTGCTTAAGAATACAAATAAAGCAATTGAGAGTCTTAAAAAAGCAATTTCATTTGATAAGAAATACATTGATAATGCGAAAAAAGATTCAGCATTTTCTTCAATCAAGAAAGACAAAGCTTTCACAGCTATTGTAAAATAATATATACTATATAATAATATAGCCAGTTGAGAATATGATATTCCCCTAAAATGTTAGGTAATTACTTATAACTTTTTGGGGGAATATTATTATATCTAACTCAACTTTCCAACCCCAAAATCTATCGGTGTTCAAACTTATCAATGGTCTGTTGCCGAAATAACTCGAAAGTTTAGTTGATACTTACATTGTGCAATTTCGAGTTTCAAAAAACGCAAGAGTTTTTTGCTGGTATGGGTGGTATTTACTTAAATGCTTCACAGCAATCAATTGGGAAAGTTAAGTAATTAATCTTAAATGGCTTATTTTTTATACCTGAACTAATACTGAATTAGATAATGTACGAAAATAGGAAGAAGCATTGAGTTATTATAAATAGAGGTATTAAATAATAAACAGCGAAATAAATAATAATAATTTTTTATAGGAGTCGAGGCAAATATGTTTAAAAATAAGGTTGCTGTTGTAACTGGTGGTGCTAATGGTATAGGAAAGGTCATTTGTGAGGAATTTCAAAAAGCAGGGGCAAATGTTTGCGTTATTGATAAATCAGATAATCATTATTTTGTAGGTGATATAGCTGATGAAGGAGTTCTGCGTGATTTTTCGGAAAAGGTTCTAAAAGATTATGGGCATGTGGATTATATTATAAATAATGCTTGTTTTTCACGAGGTGGTATTGAAAATTGCTCCTATGAGGATTTTAACTATGTTCTTCGAACTGGGGTAACAGCTCCCTTTATGCTGGCAAAATTATTTATGAACAATTTCGGCAAGGGTGCTGCAATTGTAAATATTTCATCTAGCAGAGACAGAATGAGCCAGCCTAACACAGAAAGCTATACAGCGGCAAAAGGTGGGATATCTGCCTTAACTCATGCACTGGCAGTCAGTTTGGCGGGAAAAGTAAGAGTAAATTCCATCAGCCCGGGATGGATTGACACTAGCGGAACGGAATTTCAAGGTGCAGACAAGGAACAGCATCTAGCAGGCAGAGTTGGAACTCCAATTGATATTGCTAATATGGTTCTGTTTCTTTGTAGTGAAAAAGCAGGCTTTATTACCGGTGAAAATATCGCAATTGATGGTGGTATGACAAAGCTGATGATTTATCACAATGACTTTGGCTGGACTTATGATAGCAATAACAAATAGTAAGATGTAAGCTAAGAACAGATAATATAAGTATACTAAAAAAGGATTAATTATATTATGGATTTTATACCTGCAAAAACACTTGTTTCGGGATATCGTGAGAATAATAACTGGTTTGGAAACAACTACAATTTGAATATTTATAAGGGTTGCTGCCATGGGTGTATATATTGTGACAGCAGAAGTGAGTGTTATCATATAGACAATTTTGATGAGGTGAGAGCAAAGGAAAATGCTCTTGCCTTGATTTATCGTGACATTAAGTCAAAACGCAAAACCGGAGTCATAGGAACAGGTGCGATGAGCGACCCTTATAATCCCTTTGAAAAGGAACATGAGCTGACTAGGGGAGCACTAGAAATTATTAATACTTATGGTTTCGGGATATCCATAGCTACAAAAAGTGATTTGGTTACAAGAGACATAGATTTGCTAAAAAGGATTAAACAACATTCACCTGTCCTAATAAAAATTACAATTACTGCTTGTGATGATGAACTCTGTAAAAAAATTGAGCCGGGTGTTGTAGCCTCGTCGAAAAGGTTCGCTGCTATCAAGCAATTGTCTGATAACGGTATTTTTGCAGGAGTACTTATGATGCCCATTTTACCTTATATTGAGGACAGTGAAGAAAATATAAGAGGAATAATACATAAAGCACATAAAAGCGGTGCGAAATTTATTTACCCTTCGTTTGGAGTGACACTAAGGCAAAACCAAAGAGAGTGGTATTTTGAGAAGCTAGATAAGCTCTTTCCAGGGCTTAAAGAAAAGTATATAAAAGCCTATGGTAATTCCTATGAGTATCATTCTCCTAATGCAAAGCAGCTTATGTCAATTACCAAGCAGGAATGTGAGAGGCTTGGGCTTCTATATAAAATGAAGGATATAATCAAGTGCTATAAGCAAGGCTACTATGATAAGCAGCTTACGTTGTTTTAATTTGCTATATACGTAGAAATTTATGAAAGTAGAAATGAGTATTAAAATAAAAGTTTTTTATTTTAGTTAAAATGGGTAAATATTAATTATTAGCATATACTTAATATTTAATACTGATTCTGTAAAAGCGACAGAAATGAGAAACCAAATTATAAGCCTTGCTGTAGAAATTGGTAATGCAAATCAAAAGCCTTGCATTATCTGCGGAGGTCATGGACCCATTTCAGTAATTTCAGATGGGAAAATGGTGAATATGAATGGTGTTGAAAATGTAATTTTAATATAATTTTATAGGATGCATACTTAAGCTTATAAGTCGTGAATTGCTCATAGCTGGTTTTGAATAAAATTAGGTAAATAAAAGATAAAATAGAATAAAAAGTTTATTATTATATAATTTTCTTGATTTAAATATTATAATAGAGTTATCAAAGTAATACCAATCACTCAGCAATTATAAATTATTTATTTTGTGGGTGATTTATTTCAAAAATAAAAGACTTAGAAATTAAGAAGTGAAGGTGACTCTATGAATAAAGAACAATTAATGAGCACTGCAAATGAGTACCTGAAAGAATTTTATGGTAAAGATGCATCTTTTAGAGATGGTCAATTAGAAGCAATTGTTGGGGTTTTACAAGGAAAACGAGCTTTGGTTGTTCAGAAAACGGGATGGGGCAAAAGCTTGATTTATTTTCTATCAACTAAAATATTGCGCAAAGAGGGAAAAGGATTTACTTTAGTTATTAGCCCGTTACTTGCATTAATGAACAATCAGATTGAATCGGCCAATAAATTCGGACTAATTACAAGAGCAATAAACTCAAATAATGAAGATGAGTGGGAAGAAGTTATTCTAGAGCTGAGGGAGAACAAGGTTGATGCTTTATTCATATCTCCTGAACGATTGGCAAATGACGATTTTAATAATAGGGTTATAAATCAGATTAATAGCTCAATCGGGATGCTGGTAATTGATGAGGCACATTGTATCTCTGATTGGGGACATGATTTCAGACCTGATTATAGAAGAATTATAAATATTGTAAAATATTTACCAACAAATGTACCTTTGTTAGCTACTACTGCAACAGCTAATGATAGAGTGGTTAATGATGTTTCAGAACAGCTAGGTAATGATATAATCATTCAACGAGGTCCATTGATAAGAGAATCCCTTTCAATACAAGTTATACATTTAGATAGAAAAGAAGAAAGATTAGCATGGTTGATTGAAAATATTGGGAAAATGTATGGCACAGGTTTAATTTATTGTTTAACAAAGAATGATTGCAATTTAGTAACTGGATGGTTGAAATGGTGTGGTATTGATGCATATGCTTATTACTCAGGATTGAGGAAAGATGAAAATGAGGAAAAAGAAGAGAGGCTAAGGCTTGAAAAAATGTTTATCAGCAATGAGATGAAAGTACTTGTTGCAACTACTGCTTTTGGTATGGGTATTGACAAGCCAGATATTGAATTTGTAATACATTTTCAAAAGCCAGGTAATGTTGTTACATATTATCAACAGATAGG
>JAEWZA010000409.1 GCA_023395575.1 Bacillota bacterium | reverse complement strand
ATCATACCTCCACCATGATAGAATTGGTCTGGATAATCGAGAATAACCAAAACACAAAGTGTAGGATTATCAGTTGGGGCAATAGCAGCAAATGAAGCAATATACCTGTCAAATTTTCCGGTAGCTATTAGTGTTTCATTTTTAATTGTTTCAGATGTTCCTGTCTTTCCGCCAATCTTATATCCAGGCACTCTTGCATTTTTACCAGTTCCAACATCTACAACACCGCGTAAAATATCTAATAGAGTCTCTGATGTCTGCTTTGATATGACTCTTCTTACAACATTAGGCTCGTATCTTTTAATAACGTTTCCTGAACTGTCTACTACTTCTTTTACTACATGTGGAGTTATAAGTTCTCCCCCATTTGCAATAGCACCATAAGCTTGAATAAGCTGAATTGGTGTAATTTGAAAACGCTGTCCGAATGATGCAGTACACATATTTATCTCTGTAGGTTTTGTATGAATAATACTGTTAGCTTCACCTGGAAGGTCAATTCCAGTTTTTTTGTAGAAGCCGAAAGCTTTTACATAGCTATAGAACTTATCTATGCCTAAACTTTGAGCAAGCCTTACGAATACAGGATTACATGAATTATATACACCTTCTCTAAAGGTTTCATGGAGATGTGCATTGGGTTTCCAGCAATTAATAGACCATCCTCCAACCTTTATTGTTGCATCGGTAACCTGTGTATCCGCTGTTATCATTCCTTCTTCAAGACCTGCTGCAGACGTTATAGGCTTAAAGGTGGAACCCGGCTCATACGTATCAACTACAGCTTTATTTCTCCAAACTGTTTTTTGTAGATACTGAACATCCTCTGTGGTAACCCCGGTCCATTTAGTTTTGTCAACACCAGCAGGAGCCGCTCTAGGGTTATTTAAATCAAAATCTGGTTTTGATGCCAATGCCAGTATTTCTCCATTTCGCGGATCCATAACTATGGCAGTTGCACCATTTAACACATTATTATCAGCTATAGCTTTTTCTAAGGTCTTTTCTGCAAAATATTGAATGGTTTCGTCTATCGTTAATACAACATCATTTCCATCTTGGGGCTGTATATATTGTTCCTGACCCATACTCAGCTCAAGACCACTGGCATCAACTTCACTTAATATCTTGCCGGGCACGCCCTTAAGATACTTTTCCATCATTTTCTCAACACCATCTAGTCCATCGTTATCAATATTTGTAAAACCAATAACATGAGCTGCTAAATTACTGTTTGGATAAAATCTTTTAGTATCCTCATCTACATATATACCATCAATTTCGTTATCTTTTTTCCATTGTCTTACCTTTAAGCCAATTTCTTTATCAACCTTCTTTTTAATAAGTTCATACCTAGAAGATTTTGTTAACTTTTTCTTAACACTCTCTTTGTCCATTTCGAGAATAGCTGCCAAATCACTTGATATCTTATCAATATCAAGCTTTGGCTGCTTTTTAATTACTTGTGGGCTACAGCTGATAGTTTCAACAGATCCGCTTACAGCAAGAGGCTCCATATTTCTATCGTATATAGTACCTCTTTTAGGGCTGATAGTTCTATTACTTGTTTGCTGCTCAAAGGCCTTTTGTTGATACTCCTGTCCGTTTGCAATTTGAATCCATGCAATTCTAACAACCAGGCCTAATGTACATAGAGTAAAAAGAGCCAGTACCCATAGAAGCCTTTTCTTAAGTTTAATATTTGGACCTGTCAAAAATATCCCTCCCACTTTATAAACAAATAAATTCTCTATAAATAATATTTATTATTTTCAAATTTTATTATCACATAAGTTGGCAAAATAATTAGATTGTGTAAATAACTAATACATATGAAAAAACTATAGACGTTATATTTCGTATTAATATAATCTATAGTCAATGGAAAATTTATAATCTAATGATTTAATATAAAATTTATGATTATTTCTAAAAAAATATACTTAATAGCTCTTTAAAACCAGTTTTTGCATCACCAATTAAGGTAATAAGCTTTGACTCTTTTTTATTTGCAGTCTTTGTTACGTCTTCTTTTGGCACTTCAACATATATAATCTGACTCTTATTAGGTTTATGCATATGTAAGTTATTTTCGGCTACTTCTCTAATATTTTTTAAGCTCTTAGCATTTTGAATTTCTATAGCAAGCAATTGGTTATTATTCTGAATTTCCAAATATTGTTTAGTAAGTTTATTGTTATCATAACTCAATTGACTTATTTGAGCATATTTAAACATGGTCATAGCACACAAACTAAAAATGGTTATAATACAAAAAGTAATTTTAGTTTTAATCTTTTTATTATTTCTTGCTACTTTTTTTGACTTGAGTACAACATTTTCCTCATAGGGATCGTATATTTCATTTTCTAAATTTTCTGCTAATGATCCATATACATACTTAGTATTGGTAGATGCCACTTAAATCACTCCCGTCAAAATATTTTAATTCCATTTCCTGTGTTTTTCTTTTTTGATTAAATGCTTAATTTGAACTATGTACTTTTACAAGTATTTATCTTTTGTGTGTTTCCTTGCTTTTCATCCTTGAAGTCAATTACAATTCAATACTTTGCTATTTCAATAATATTCTCTTATGACTGATATTTCTCCATAAAATAGCAACTGACTTTGTGGTTCTACTTGCTTTTCGTCTTTTAAGTAGTTTACTTGCTTTTTCGTCCTTTGTGTAGTTTTACTTGCTCTTCATCTTTTGTGTGGCTCTACTTGCTCTTCATCCTTTGTGTGTTTAC
>JAEWZA010000341.1 GCA_023395575.1 Bacillota bacterium | reverse complement strand
GTATTATACCAAGTAGGAGTAACGATAATCATTGGCTTCATCTTACCAGCTGCAATCAAATTATCAACTACTCTCATAAGTTCAGTATTCTGATTAACATCACCAAAAGCAGTATGCTGGCTCTCAGTATTACCATGAATCAGGTATAGTATATCATATTTCTTAGTTTTATCGTTGGCATCGTATCCGTGAGGAAGATATACAAGCATATACTTGTCTAAATCTTTTGCTTCTTGATCGTAAGTATTTGTTTTGTAGTCAACTCTTACAATAGATCCTCTTATGCTCTCTGGATCTGACGTCTTGTATGACTTTGGTATATCTCTACACTCTTTTTCATCAAAGGATAAGTCATTGTGTACCAAGTTATCAATAGCAGCTTGTAATTTAATTAGCAATTCGTCAAATTGTACTTGTGTTGATGCTTTATCAGCAATGGCAGCTTCTGAATCTTTAATTAGTGAGTCAACTACATTACCGTTAGAATAGCGTTGCAGTTCTATATCCTTTGCACTAATAACTAAGGATTTCAAATCATAAAAGTTTGGTTTTGATACAGAATTGGGGCCTTTACCAGTTAAAAGTAATTGTCCAAACTTTGTTGTATCTTGAAAAGCAGTACCTGTAGTATCAAATATATTCATCGTTGCTATTCTTGCGCTCCCTGTTGCATCATTAATCTGACCTTCCATACCCATTACCTTACCATTGGCCGGGGCCTGAGATAGTGCAATGCGGCCTTCAATTACATAACCGCCTTCTACTACCTTTGCAGCTGAATACAGATTTGTTAAATCACCATGATCAGCAGATCTTTCATTTTTAAAATTAATTCTAAACTGACTATCATCGCCTTCATATATGCCACATCTCTTATTATCTTCGTCTAGGAAAAACTCGACGCTATCCTTTTCATAAACATTACCGGAAGCATCGGAAATATTAGCATCCCTTACTTCAGCCAGGAAATATACAGCATTATCATCCCACAACACCCTCATGGTTGCTGTTGTATTCGTACTGCCGGAACTTATCTTTGCAATTTTTACCGGCTGCGCAAGCTTCCAAACATCTTCAATATCTCCGTCAATACTATCTGGTGAACCATAGTAAGCAACAACTCTTCCGTTGATATCAAAACCATTCTCATCTACAGCAACCCTTGGAGTCCCTTGCTCCCCAATATTTTCCTTGTCATAGCCAAGCATCTCCGCAAGAGTCTTTGTTCCGCCAGCAACTGGCTTATCAAGAGCTTCCTTAAGTGCAGTTACCAAATTGGCATTGCTTATCTGACCTTTTACAGTACCAATCTTGGTAAGGCCTTTCTCAGCTGCAAACTTAATTGTGTTTGCATATGTAAAGTCTTTACCTGCTTTGTAACCCAATACTTCAAGCATTATCTTGTAAATCATCTGAGCTGTCGCTGGTCCGTTAGGATCAAATCTGTCTCCGCCTATACCATTCCATCCCAACTGCGGATTAGCCTTGAGATATGCTAAAACATTTCTTCCATCTTTCCATGCTAATGAATCAGCATCAATAAAATTCTCTTTAGATGAAAATTTAAGTGCCTCTTCCTCTAATCCATACAATTTAAGAGAAATAACTGCAGCTTGAATTCTCGTAGTTCCTTTTGCAAGATATTCTGCATTTACACCATTTCCATCGCCTTTAATTAAATTAAGCTTTTCCAAATACTGTGCATCAGTATTAGCATCAGTATTTGAATTACCATCAGCAAATGCAGGTATCGAAAATGTTGCGAGCACACACATTGCTATGACTGTTGCAATTAACTTTTTAAGATTTCTCATACTTTCAAATCCTCCTGATAGAATATATATTAAGATTGCCTTATGCAATTGCTCCTAAAGCTCTTCTGAAACTCCTTCAAAGCTCTTCTCAATTGCTTGTGCAAAACCAAACGCAAGTCCTTTTTCCTTCTATAAAGGCTCTATCCCTTCACTGCACCAGCTACTAAACTTTTTTGAACCTGCTCACTAAGCAGTATATATATTAATACCGTAGGCAGTGTAGCAATTACAAGTCCAGCACCGATAGGCCCCCATTCAGTAACATATGTTCCAACCATAGACATAATACCTACAGTTATTGTTTTCAACTGCTCTTTACTAATAAATGTAATAGCAAACATCAGCTCATTCCATGAAGCCAGATATGTAAAAATCGCAACAGTTGCTATAGACGGCCTTATAAGAGGAAGTACAATTACAGAAAAAATACGGTAAATAGAACATCCGTCAATAGCTGCCGACTCTTCCAACTCTCTGGGAATACCTTTCATAAAGCTGCAAAACAGTACAATGGCCATAGGAAGGCCAAAGGCTGTATATGGAATAATAAGAGATAGGTATGTATTGTAAAGATTGATATTTTTAAGAATAATGAACAGCGGTAGCAAAGCAGCATGTACCGGTACCATCATTCCTAGCAAAAAAACAATCAATGTCACATTGCTGAGTTTCCATTTCATTCTACTAATAGCATAAGCAGTCATAGATGCTAAAATAATTACTGCAATAATTGTAGCTCCAGTTACAAAAGCACTGTTTAAGAAGTATTTTAGTATATTTGCTTGAGTAATTGCGTTGATATAGTTCTCCCACTTCGGAGGATTAGGAAGTCCTGCAACATTTCCGCCATAAATTTCATTATTATCTTTAAGAGAAAACAGAACCATCCAGAGAAGAGGATATATCTGTATGATGGCATACACTACAAGAAAAAGTTGTAAGCCAAACTTCACTATTTTCTCTTTTATAAAATTATTCATAAAGTCACACTCCAAAACCTATTCTGTTCTAAATACTTTGTCTAGAATAATAGTAAATAACAAGCATTCTATAATTATAAATACAGCCATTGCGCTACCATATCCGTATTGATACGAATTAAAAACAGATGAATACATCAAGGTACTTGGCACTTCAGTTGCATGTAAAGGCCCCCCATTTGTTAATACATAAATTAAGTCAAATACTTTTAGTGACCCTATTAAAGAAAATGTCACACAAACCTTTAAAATAGGCTTCAACAATGGTAAGGTGATTTTAAACGCAGTATTTATCTTTGATGAACCATCAATTTCAGCAGCTTCATATATTTCTTCTGAAATTGATTTTGCCCCTGCATACATTATCAACATGTGGTAACCAACATATTGCCACAATGTAGGAATGAATGAGCATACTAAAGCTGTATTTTCTTTTCCTAACCAATCATACATTAAATTTTCCAGGCCTATATTTTTAAGCAGAGCGTTTAGTAAACCGTAGTCTGCATTATAAATTTTTGTCCATAACTGACCAATAACAATTGTTGAAATTATTACAGGAATAAAATAAATAGTTCTATATAACTTTTCTCCTTTAATTCCACTTGCCAATATAAGTGCAAGAACTAGCGAAATGCTGAGCTGTATAAATATTGACGCAAATGCAAACAAAAAGGAATTAAGAATAGATTTAAGAAAAACATCATCTGAAAACAATTTTATATAATTATCTATTCCAATAAATGTACCTTTTCCAATTCCATCCCAGTTCAATGTACTATAATAAACAGATATAAATATTGGGAGAAATACTATTACCAAAAATACAAATAATGTGGGGATTACAAAAAAGCAAATAGCTTTTTTATTAGAAAGAACTGAGTCCATGACAACATACCACCTTTAAAAGCAAGTAGCTGTAGCAAAACAAGAAATAATATATATCAACATTAACTGCTTAAATAGTACTCCCGTGCAGTATATATCTATTGCTCGCTCCCGAAATTGACGCTGAATTAGTTGCGGTGAAGAACAAGTACTTCCGCCGAGCGTATTGCACTTGACATCCTGTCTCGGGTCAATACTCACAGCTACATCCTGTAGCTGCGTCGGCTACAATACTTGTTCTTCACCTACTATTTCTAGCATCAATTTCTAACCGAGCTTCGCAATTAGATATATATTGCACTCGCGTACTATTTCTTGCAAAAAGACATTGGTATACAGAAAATGTTGTTTTGCAACAGCCCCTCAAAATATAATTTAAGTTATCTATTTACACTTTATTATTCTTCTGCTGGCTCAACCTTTGCCATTTCCTTACAGAACTGTTCAGGAGTTATTTTCTTTGCTAAAAGCTCTGCAATGAGGTTCTTGTGAGTTTCAGAAGATGTTGCTGGAAGTACTGTATCCCACCAAGGTATAAAGGACTTACCTGTTTCCATTAATGCTCCAGATTGTTTTGATAGATCTGAAAGCTTAGAAGTATCTAGTCCATCTGTCTTCCATGCTGGTAAACCAGAACCATTTAGGAAGCCTTCCTTACCTGCTGCTTCACTTATGAATAATAAGAATTCTGCTGCTTCCTTAGGTGCTGCTGTTTTTGCATTGATGTAGAAACTATCAATACCACCACCGTAGAAATCTGTTACTTCACCCTTACCATCAGCAAATACTGGGAATGCAACTGCCTGTACTTTGCCTTTAGTTGCTGCGTTTTGGTCTTCTATTGATACATCAACCCAAGCACCCTGATATAACATTGCTGCTTTGCCTTGTGTGAATGAATTTCTCATATCTTCAAAGCTAGTACTAAACATATTATCATTAAATGCTTTTTCATCAACTAGCTTTTGAAGTTTAGCTGCCGCTTCAATAAAGTCAGGTGAATCAAACTTTTTAGGGTCTTTCATAGCTTCCATACATGCTTGGTTTCCTGCCTGTCTCATTGCTATGATATCAAACCAGTACATTCCAGGCCATCTGTCCTTTTCACCAATAACTGCAGGGGTAATACCAGCAGCACGCAAAGCTTTGACTGCTTGAAGAAGTTCATCAAAGTTTGTTGGAATTTTTGCATTAGCTTTTGCAAACAATTCAGTGTTGCAATAAAAGTTTGCGATAAATGTAAACATTGGAACACTATATACTTTTCCATCAAATGTACAACTGTCTAATGTTCCACCAACCAGTTTATTTTTTGTTGTATCATCTAAATACTGATCAATAGGAAGAATGTTTCCAGCTTTTATGTAAGGACTTACAAAGCTTCCGCCCCACATATAGAAAATGTCTGGTGCCTCATTTGCAGCTAGTGCTGTTTTTATTTTTGTCTTGTACTGTTCACCAGTTACTCCGTCAGCCTCAATTTCTATTTCCGGATGTTTCTCCTTCCATATTTTTAAATTGTTCTTCAGCGAATTTGTTGATGGATCAGTTTCTGCAACCCATTGATGCCACATTGTTAATTTAACTGGCTTTGCAGATTCAACTGCTACACTCTCCTTAGCTGAACTATTTGCTGTGTCTTCTGTAGCTCCACCACCACATGCGCCCAGACTTACTACCAAGGACAGGGCTGTTGTTACACCTAACGCCTTAAGTAATAACTTTTTCATTAATATAACCTCCTCTAGTATCGTGTTAATTTTAAAACAACGCATCAATTATAGCAGTGATAGAGTTCAAACTAAATTCAATATTATTGCATTAACATTCAAAAATTTATCATTTGCGATAAGTGTTAATAGACAATCCTGTGTATTTTTTAAATAGTATACTAAAGTAATGAGGGTCTGGTATTCCAATCATTTCGCCTATTTGATACCCCTTAAATTCTGTTTCCTTAAGAAGCTTTTCCGCCTTGGCTATTCGGAGCTTTGTTATATATTCCACAAGGGTCTGCCCCGTTTCTTGCTTGAAAATGCGGCTAAGATGGCTGGAGCTTATGTAAAACTCCTTTGCTATGCTTGCAAGTGAAAGCTCAGCATTGCTTAAATTTTCTGAAATATAATCTTGTATCTGCCTTACTTGTTTACCTGTTTTAGTATCATTCAGGCGTTTTAACTTGCTAATGATATTGTCAATCAGTTGTTTGAAATAAGTTTTTAGTTCTGGCAAATTGTCTATCTTGACAATATCATTATATGGCTGGCTTTTTTGCTCCCAGATATCTGTCATATCAATATCAAAATCCATAATTATTCTTAAACATGCAGACAGCAAGTCAAATGCATCTAGTCTTGCCCTGTCGATAGTACTATTTCCCTGATATGAAATACGACCAAACAGTTGTTCAAGGAGTTCTTCCTCAGTTTTACTTATTCCAGCTTTTATCGCAAAAACAAGTTTTTCAATTTTTTTCTGATTATTAATACTATTATTTTCTGCTGCATAATCAACATCATAGTAGCTTATAACTTGATTATTACCTATGACAATTTTATAGTTTAGTGCTTCATATGCTTCCTTATAACTTACTTTGATATTCTCCTCACCATAATAGGCTGTTCCTATACCGATACCTAAAAAGCATTTAAAGCTGTTCATTAGCATTATTTTAATCATTTCACAGCACTCATATATATCCAATGACGGATCATTAAATATAATAACAATCCTTCTGCTATTGTCCAAAAATACATGGTTGTATAAATCCTTCTGGAAAAACTTTTTAATCAAATCTACACATTTAATTGATAAAAGTATTCTAGCCTCTTCTTTATTGCCAAAAGCTGTAACCCTAAACCTTTCCCATACCTCTATTACTGCAACCTGAAATAAATTAGAACTTGTATTTTTGTTTACTCCGAAATATTCCATCTTTTCTTGTATTTCTTCTTTGCAAAGTTCACCATATATCAATTCATTTAAGAATTTTTCTCTCAAATAGGGAAGATTGTCCTTTATTTTCTGTTTCAATAATTCATATTCTTGTAAGTGATTCTGCTCCTCAAGTATTTTGCTTTTCACTCTTAATGCAATAGCTGTAATCTCTTGTACATTTATAGGTTTGAGTACAAAATCAGAAATACCCAGCTTTACACAGCTTTTTGCATATTCAAATTCATCGTGACCAGTAATTACAACTATTCGTATATATGGATATTTTTCTGTAACTACTCTGCTAAATTCTATCCCATTCATACAAGGCAGGCAAATATCAGTAAATATTATATCCGGCGCTATCTGTTCTATCATAGTTAAGGCTTCTAATGCGCTAGCCGCCTCTCCTGCAATTTCCATACCAAGTTCCTGCCAATTGATACGTATTTTCAGAAGATTTCTTATTAGTCGTTCATCATCTACTATTAATACTTTCAATGGTTGGCACATAGTTACCTCCATTCTCTTGCTCAATTTTATTCCAGATTTCACCCTCTATTGCCAGAGGTATCAGTATAAAAATTTTAGTTCCCTTACCTTTTTCACTGTGCAATTGAAAGGTAGCTTCATTGTTGCAGTATATTCTTAGCCGTTCTATGGTCCCTCTGAGTCCAAAGCTGGATTCAGCACTTCCCACCTTGCTGTCCAGTACTTTCTGTATTTCATAATCATTCATTCCAACGCCATCATCTTCTATACAAATACAGACTTGCTGAGCTTCTTTCTTTATATCAATATTTATACTTCCAGGTACGCCTTTTGCACGTATACCATGATAAAGTGCATTTTCAACAAGAGGTTGCAAAACTAGCTTTAGTATTTTTGTATCAAGACAGCTTTCTTCAATATTATAATTAACTTCAAACATATCTTCGTATCTAATTTTCTGAATCTTCAGATAGTTTTTCACAATGTCAAGCTCTTCACGAAGTGTAATTACTTCTCTGCCCTTACTAACACTATGCCTGTAATATCCTCCTAATGCATCAACAAGGTCACATACCTCATTTATTCTTCCTGATAGGGCAAGGGAATTAATGGAATCAAGTGTATTATATAAAAAATGGGGCTTAATCTGCGCCTGCAAAACATTGAGTTCTGCTTTACGGATTGTTTTCTGTTCAGCTATAACTCTTTTAATCAAATTCTGTATTTCTCTTATCATCATATTGTAGCCATCTCGTAGCTGCCCTATTTCATTGTCCCCATCATTTATGAAAACCTCTTTGAACTCACCACGCTTAACTGCATTCATAGATTTTAACAGCTTACGAATGGGTACAGTAATCCATCTTGAAATAACCATAGTTCCCATGAACAGAATAATGCTGTTTAAAAATATGGTAATAAACCCTACAAAACCCATTTTTTCAGATTCATACGAAACCTCTGCAAAAGGTATTGCACTGATTATAGCCCAGTTATGACGTTTCTCAAGTACAAATGATACAAGATATTCAGTATTATTTATTTTTTTTGTTATGTATCCATGATCTCTGCCATCAAATTTACTCAATAAATTTTTTATTTCAACCTCGTCTAGTATTGGCTCAACTGGCTGTTTACCTTCTTTCGTATTATTAACAGGAATAATACATTGTCTGTTTTTATCCCAAAATGTAATGCTGGTGCTATTATAGTTATCCACAATATTTGCATAGCATTCCTTAAAGGCCTTATCTGGAATATTAATTATTAGTACACCTAAATTTTTTGTATTGTCAATATCCCTTATTAACCTAATCATAGAAATATAGTTACCATTTTGGTCTATTTCAAAAGCGCCATCACCATTTATGCTGAGTATGTATGCGCCTTTTTTATCAAGGACCTCTTTATACCACTTCGCTTTTTTTACACTTTTTAGTGTAAATGGTATCGGGAGCTGCTCACTTACAAAATAATAGTGTTCTGAATTGTCAAATATATAAACAGATGAAATGCTTTGAATGGTTTGAATCATGCTGTATATGTAGCCTCCCACTCTTGATTGTGTGTTTAAATCGGAGTATATATTTCCTTTTCTCAAAATAGTTTGAAGGTCATGGTCAGATAAAATCATTTTGGAATAATTGTTTACATTATCAAAAAATAAATCTACATTTGTTTTTATAGAATATAAGGTCTGAACTGAAGCCTCATTGACTTTTTGATGTGCAATATTCATATATATTTGTCTGTATAGCAGACTGCTGATAAATAATGAGATAACCATAACAATGAAATAAAACAGAGCTATCCTTAAACTTATTTTTAAATCCTTAATTTGTCTCTTTAGATTTTTCATTAATTTAAACACATCAATGCGCTTATACCAATCCATGCTAAGAATTACCCCACTATTAATTTGCACCCAAATTTTAATTACTCAACCTCCAGCATAACCACTGGCATAAGTACAAACTGTATAATCTTCTAAATTATAGCATATTGCACTATTTATTCAATGTCAGATATTGCAAAGCATGAATTAAGATAGCCTGCTACCTACGACAGAATTATTGCAGCCATTACAAACAGAGCCTCAAAGCTATATGAAATTGCCACAAAGAACGGTCTTGATAGTAATAAATATGCAAAAATATATTCTGCTCTAATAGTATTGGGAATTATAGGATAAACCACTTACTGAAGATGAAGGTCAGAAAAGTATTTCTCTGCTGTATGACCAAATGTTCCGCTTTTGGTACAGACGTTTTGAATGATTTAATGGAAAAGAGCAAATTTTTTAAAACAAAAAAGCACTATATGCTATTATCAATATTGGGTTTTACTAATTAATTAGTAGATACCTATTTTTTTGTATTAATAAGTAATCAAACTTCAAAAAGGCTACTGATGAATATCAACAGTAGCCTTTTACTTATCACAATTAAGACTCTATAAGACTATTAGAACTTTTTTGTACATCTTTTGCATAATCGGTAATAGTTTGAAATGATTTGTTAAGCTCCTCTAAAACGCTTGAAATACCTGATATTTCGGATGAAGTAATCCTAAATTCTGAAAGAGTTTCTCCCAATACAGATTTTATATCTTGGATATAATCTTCTAATTTTTTTATAAGCTTTTCAGACTGTACTATTTCATTTATAACAGACTTCTGAGAGCTAAACATTTTTGAAAAGTCTCCCTTAGTACTTTCTAACAATTTAAGAGTATCACTAATATTTGTTTCAGTAAAATTGACAGCTTCTAAAGAAAGATTAGTACCTTCACTCATTTTACTAAGAATATTTGTAATATTTTGTGCTGATTCATTAGAACGGTCTGCAAGCTTCCTAATTTCTGTTGCTACAACGGCAAATCCTTTCCCTGCATCACCAGCTCTGGCAGCTTCTATAGAAGCATTTAATGCCAATAAATTTGTTTGTACCGATACCTCGTTAATGATCTTTAGTGCTTCATATATTTCCATATTGTTCTGTCTTATATAATCAAACTGTGTAATGGTCTGTTGATTAGATTCATTAATACTATTAACTTTTCTAACTATATTATCGATATTGTCCTGATTCTTTTCAGTAATGGAGCTCATAGATTCTGTAAGCTTTATAATTGCACTAGAATTTCCCATAGTTTTACCAATATGAGCCTTAATCTGATTTATATAATCTTGGCTTTCACTAGCTTTAACAGCCATTTCTTCAGATTTTAACGAAATAGCTAATGCTGTACTTGAAATATTTGTTACAGAATCATGATTGTATTGTATGTAGCTATACAATTCATTAATATTTTTATTGATATTTCCCGCACTTTCCATAACCTTGACCAACAAAGCTTCGCTGTATTCACTTTGCTCAAGTGCGCTTTTTAGTACGCTATTAGTTTTTTTCGCCAGAAACATGAACATATAACCAAATCCTAATAGCTGAAT
The DNA here is from genome assembly GCA_023395575.1 of Bacillota bacterium. Taxonomy (GTDB): domain Bacteria; phylum Bacillota; class Clostridia; order Acetivibrionales; family DSM-1351; genus Ruminiclostridium. The sequence goes on along the minus strand of JAEWZA010000341.1, from coordinate 834 downwards.
TATATAATATTCAGCCGAACCCATAGCAAGTTTCTTTGAAAATATAACGTCATCCAAAATAACACTTCCATTATACAGATAATAAAGAACGATTGACATAACTATCAGTGACGGAATTTTAATAAATAACATTTTTTTAAGAATATTTGAATCATAATACATTGCACCAATTAAAAATGGAAGCAGCAGTGCAGGTGCTGCATAAATCCATGAACTTATGTATAATCCAACCGAAATAAGTTCTGTACAAACCAGAAGAACACTAATAAAATGCTTTTTATCCTTTGAGTACCTATAATAAAAAATAGGAATAAGTGCAGCAAATGCAGATAGAAGTATTAACCAATCTCCAGCATCAGCATTCCACTTTTTATTTAACTCAACAATAAAAAAATCAACTGCAGATAGAATAGATAAAAACTTCATACTTTTTAAAGAAAAGGCATCAGATTCCTTACGACTTCTTTCAATAATATTTTTTGAACTCATGCATTAGTCCTCCCGAAAGGTGTTCGTAATAATACAGAAAAAATCATTTACTTTTTAGACATCGTTATTGAAAATACATCATTTTTCTTCTTTTTTCTTCATATTATATCATACAATTCATTCTTTCTACAACCCAAAAAATATATAAGACTTTATGTGTAAAACTTTATAAAGTTAATTCAACTCAAAAAACTAATATACAAAAGTATAAAATACCTTTAACTTCATTGTATGGCATAGTATATCTTTGACTTAAGTAGCGCAAGGAAGCACCTAATTCGCCATCCGGACCGCCGGATTTCATGTTTTCTTATACTTAATGGCTTAATGACCACTCTATTTATC